>JBILJK010000012.1:0-16945 GCA_044377285.1 Candidatus Planktophila sp. | reverse complement strand
GAGCCTTGGGCGCCGATTTGCAGCACTTATGGTGGATTGGCTGGCCTGTTATTTCATCGTGGCAGCCTCTTCTGGCGGAGTAGGCGCAATGGCTCCTAACCGATCATGGACGGTTCTGGCTCTCTTCTTTGCCGAGATTGCTATTCTCTCAGCGCTTCAAGGGGCAACTTTGGGGCACAGAATATTCGGCATCCGAATCGTTCGGTTTATAGATGGCGGGGCGATTACTCCATTGCAAGCACTGGTTCGATCAGCGCTACTAGTAACTGTTGTTTTTGCTATTACCTTTGATGAAAACGGCAGAGGAATGCACGAACGATTTAGTGGCTCTGTTTTAACTAGAGGCTAAAGCCTAAATAGAATTTAGCGACTTTTAGGTGCGCGAGTTGGCATTGGACCCTTTGGAATTGGCATAGACATTCCGCCAACGGCCTTTAGGCGTGCGCGAACTTCACGCATTTGGTGCGCAGATAACTTCTTAGGAAGTCGTTTCATGTGACGCTGCAATTTACGAATTGGAATTCTTCCTTCTTCGTTACCAACAAGAATTTCAATGACCGGAACACCAGGTGCAAAACGTTCTGCTTTCTTTTTTTCATCAGACATCATCTGACGAACAGATTGCGTACCTTCACCTGTTATGACAATTCCAGCACGACCAACGCTGCGATGAACCATGTCCTGATTTCGGGCTACGGCCACTGCTGGAGTTGTAGTCCATCCCTTACGGATCGCCATCAATACGCTTGCGCCTGCACCCATTTGTCCTTCAATGGAGGTGTAAGCAGCTGTTCCTGCTTGGCGTGTAAAGAATAGAAGGGTGAAAAGTGCTGCAAGAGGAAAAGAGACAAAAGCTAAGTAGAAAGGGTGACCAATAGCAGCGCCAATTCCGATTCCAATCGCCCATGAGGCAAGAAAAATACCGGCCAGAGCTACTGGGATCCAAGGCTTAACCTGCTTAGTGACCTTGTAAGCGTCTCTAAAGGTTTGAAAACGAGGGGTCTTGATCTTCTTTTCTTTTGCTTTTCTCTTAAACATATTCTTAGTTTAGTGGGGCAGGAGCGGTTCCACCAAGACGAACTGGTGCCCAACGCTGGCCCACATGGCTATCAGGGTACTTTTCTTGGATATCCCGCAACATTTGGATCATTACTTCGCGCAAGTGAACCTCAGCTACTTCGACATCAGTGTCGCGAGAATAGGTGATGGGCTCGCCAAAAGAAACGCTGACAGGAATTTTGCTTCGTTTAAAACTTGGCTTTACACCTTTGGTATAGACACGTTGGCCGCCCCACACAATTGTTGGTATCACTGGAACCCCAGCACCTATTGCTAAACGAACAGCGCCTGACTTCAGCCCCTTTATTTCAAAACTTGTCGAAATTGTTCCTTCAGGAAATATGCCAATTATTTCACCAGATTTAAGGGCACGTAATGCCGCCACAAAGGATGCAGATCCATTACTTCGATCAACATTGATGTGATGCATTCCGCGCAACAAGGGACCAGCTACCTTGTTATCAAACAACTCTTTTTTTGCCATAAAGCGTACGTATCGCTTTGCCGGCAATGCAGCAGTTCCGGCTAAAGCGAAATCCAAATAACTTGTGTGGTTAATCGCCAGAATTGCTCCACCTTTACGAGGAACATTGTCCTGTCCTTGAAAATCAAAGTTGAAGCCCAGATATTTCCAGAAGGACTTAACTAAAACAATTACTGGGGGATAGACCAGATCAACCACGAACAGATTTCTTTTCCATGGCTTGCTTGTACAAACGTCCAGCACGGTATGAAGAGCGAACAAGTGGTCCACTCATTACTCCCAAGAAGCCAATCTGTTCTGCCTCTTGTGCCAGCTCAACAAACTCTTGTGGTTTAACCCAACGTTCTACTGGGTGATGCTTATTTGTAGGGCGTAAGTACTGAGTAATCGTGATCAGGTCACATCCAGCACTATGTAGATCAACAAGTGCTTGCGATACCTCGTCACGAGTTTCGCCAAGCCCAAGAATCAAGTTTGATTTAGTGATTAATCCGAAATCCTGAGCCATCCTTAAGACTCGCAATGATTTTTCATAAGTAAATGCGGGGCGTATTTGCTTGAAAATACGTGGCACAGTTTCCAGATTATGGGCAAAAACTTCCGGCCTAGTTTCAAAAATCGGGTTAAGCAAATCAGGATTCGCGTTGAAATCTGGGGCCAACATTTCAACACCTGTGCCAGGGTTTAGTTCATGCACCTTACGAATTGTCTCGGCATATAGCCATGATCCTTCATCTTCCAGATCATCCCGCGTTACACCAGTGATAGTTGCATAGCGAAGTCCCATTGTTCTTACAGACATAGCAACCTTGAATGGTTCGGCTCGATCAATTGCTAAAGGTTTTCCGGTATCAATATTGCAAAAATCGCAACGACGGGTGCAGCGGTCACCACCGATCAGGAAAGTTGCTTCCTTATCTTCCCAACATTCAAAGATGTTTGGACAAGCCGCTTCTTGGCACACGGTATGTAAGCCTTCTGATTTAACCAGGCTATGCAAACGGGTGTATTCCGGACCCATGTTTGCACGAGTCTTAATCCATTCTGGCTTTCGCTCGATAGGTGTTTCGGCGTTACGTGCTTCGATACGAAGAAGTTTGCGACCTTCTGGTGCCATCGTCATACGCTCACCTTTTTCAATGATTCAAAGACATGTCGTTCTACAAGAGGAGCTACTTCATCAATTGTAATTGATCTTCCTAACTCTATTTCCAAAGATGTCACATCGGCATCGGTGATTCCACATGGAACAATTTGACCGAAAGCAGTTAGATCTGGATTTACATTCAACGCAAAGCCGTGCATCGTCACACCCTTTGCTACACGAATGCCAATCGCTGCAATCTTTCTATCACCTAGTGCATCTTGGATCCAAACACCCGAACGGCCCTCAACTCGGACCGCGGCAATCCCTAGATCTTCACAGACCAGGATGAGAGCTGCTTCAATCTCACGTACAAAGCCAACGAGCTCTGTTGGCTTTTGCAATCTGACTATTGGATATCCAACGAGCTGACCTGGACCATGCCATGTAATACGACCTCCGCGATCAACATCAATAACAGGGGTTCCATCATTAGGCCGTTCAGCATCATCGGTTCGACGGCCAGCGGTGTAGACAGAAGGGTGTTCTAGTAATAGCAATGTGTTGGGGCGATTGCCTGAGACGACTTCTTCATGAATTGTTCGCTGTGCATCCCAGGCTTTTTGGTATTCAACTAAGCCCGATCGCGAGAGCGCAATCACTGCATTTGGGGGAGTCTCAAGAACTGGCACGCCAATAGCCTAAAGGTAGGCTTGCCTCCTTACCAATTCACGGTCGAAAGGTCTCATTAAGTGTCCTCCACATCCATTCAGAAGAGTCGCCGCCCACTTGCCTATGCATTACTAATCATTTTCTTGTGGTTTGGCGCTAGCGGAGTTTTTGGTCCTCTCTTTGGCAAGCTGTCCACGGTCCAAGAGAATGACAACTCAGCTTTTTTGCCTGACAGTGCAGAGTCGACACAAGCGGCAAAGATTATTGAGAAGTTTAATCAAGATCAAAATCAGAACCTACCGACCTTGGTTTTGTACGTCGGAGAAGTAGATCAATCCAAGATTGCAGCTCTTAACGCACATCTTGCGCAACTTGGTTCTAAGAAAATTGGTGACACTGATGTTGTTATCGGCAAATACCTTGCGCCTAATGAGCAAATTTTTGCGTTCCCTTCGCAGGATGGCAAAGCACTTTTAGTTAATCTGCCATTTAAATCTGAAATCGCCACCGACTTATTGCCCAACAACAAGCCAGCGCTACCTGAAGTTATAGAAACTCTTCGTGAAGATTCAGCAGAATTTGCAAAGAGTGTCGGGCTAGTTTCAAATGTCACCGGAATCGGTGCTTTGCTTGGAGATTTGTTTGGGGCATTCGAGGGGATTGACTCTTCGCTGCTTCTGACCACACTGGGCGTTGTCGCACTTATTTTGATTGTTGTGTATCGATCACCAGTACTGTGGATCCTTCCTTTGTTTTCGGCGGTTATTGCACTGTCGACTGCAGGTGGTCTTGTTTATCTGCTAACCAAAAATAATGTTATTGATCTCAATGGTCAGTCCCAGGGAATTCTTTCGGTATTGGTTCTAGGCGCAGCAACAGATTATGCACTTCTATTGATTTCGCGTTATCGAGAAGAGTTGCACCATCATGATCATCCTGCGCAAGCGATGAAGTCTGCGCTTAAAGGAGTTTTTGAACCAATCGTTGCATCTGGTGCAACAGTAATTTCTGCGTTGCTTGTGTTATTGCTCAGCGACTTATCTGGAAACCGCGGTTTAGGGCCGGTTGGTGCAATTGGAATTGCCGCAGCGGTGATAACGATTCTTACTTTGTTACCCGCACTATTGATTCTTTTTGGACGTTGGGTTTTTTGGCCGCGTATTCCTAGAAATGATGATGTAAATTCTCAACTAACGGGTACCTGGGCCAAGATTGGTACTGCAGTTGAAAAACGTCCTCGTAAATTGTGGATTATCACCGCAGTTCTTCTTGCTGTATTGGCTGGATTCTCCACAACACTAAACGCCAGAGGATTATCGACAGCTGATGCGTTTACTCAGCGCCCTGATTCGGTTGTTGGGCTGGAACGATTGGGTGAGCATTTCCCAGGAGGTTCTGGCCAACCCACAGAAGTGATTGTTCCAGTTTCACTTGTTGAATCCGTTTCATCGGCGCTTAAAGATGTTGGTGGCGTGTCATCTGTTGAACCATTGCGCATGACCCCTGCAATCCCTGGTCAACCTCTTTCTGAAGTGAAGGTAGTTGATGGCATGGTTGTCTTAAATGCAACTTTGGCTATAAATCCAGATTCGGTTGAAGCCCGAGAGATCATTCCGGTTATTCGTGATGCGGTTCATGCAATTGATCCCAAAATTCTCGTTGGAGGATCCACTGCAGTTGCCTTTGACACTGATGTGTCAGCCAATCGTGACAACCGAACCATCATTCCAATTGTTTTGGTATTGATAACGTTAATTCTTGGACTTCTCCTGCGCAGCATTTTGTCAGCAGCGTTGTTGTTGGGAACTGTAGTTTTATCATTCTTTGCAACCCTTGGCGCATGCCAACTTGTATTTGAGCACATATTTGGATTTAAGGGTGCAGATACTTCCTTCCCATTATTTGCATTCATTTTCTTAGTTGCACTAGGTATTGACTACAACATCTTCTTAATGACTCGTGTGCGTGAAGAAAGTGCCAAGATTGGAACTCGAGCCGGTGTGATTAAGGGTTTAACTGTGACAGGCGGAGTGATCACTTCAGCAGGAATTGTGTTAGCTGCAACTTTTGGAGTATTAGGCATTTTGCCGCTCGTTTTCTTAGCTGAACTTGGCTTTGCAGTTGCATTCGGCGTTCTGCTTGATACCTTGATTGTTCGTACTATTTTGGTTCCGGCGCTGGTCCACGATATCGGTGGAAAAGTTTGGTGGCCATCTAAGCTGCAGAATAGTTAGCATGAGCTTACGTGTTGGTATCGCAGGGTATGGATTAGCTGGACGATACTTTCACGCACCATTGTTAAAGGGATGTGGCTTTGAAGTTGCTGCTATCCAAACTGCAAATCCAGAGCGAACAGCACATGCGGTTTTAGATTTCCCAAACGCCGTCGTGGTTGCAACTGTTGAAGAGTTGGTAGCTCACAAACTTGATCTTGTAGTTGTGGCTTCTGCAAATTTAGTTCATTCTCAACATGCTCTAACTGCAATAAAGGCAGGTATCCCAGTTGTTGTAGATAAGCCAATGGGACGCACCTTGGCCGAAACAAAGGAAATTGTTACTGCGGGTGAATCTGCAGGTGTGTGCGTAACAACTTTCTTTAATCGTCGTTGGGATAGCGATGCGTTAACGGTTAAAAAGGTTTTAGCAAGTGGAGTACTCGGGCAGGTTCATCGAATTGATTCACGCTTTGAAAGATTCCGACCCGATCTAAATCCAACTTCATGGCGAGAAAACATGTCTGCCGCCGATGGTGGTGGGCAACTTTTGGATTTGCAACCCCATTTGATCTCTACAGCAATCGATTGGTTTGGAGGTGCTGAATTAGTTACTGCGACCGTGCGTTCATTGCGCGGTGGGGCAGATGATGATTCAGTTCTAGTTCTACAGCACGACAGCGGGGTTATGTCCTATCTATCGGCAAGTGCCGTTGTTGGCGCGCCAGGTCCTCGAATTAGAATACTAGGCACCAAGGCAGCACTAATAATAAATGATTTAGATCCGCAGGAAGCTCTCTTGCGTGCAGGTAAGTTTCCAGAAAACGGAACATGGAGCTATACAACTACAGCTCAAGCTTTTATACATCGAGGAGATGTCGTCGAAGAAATTGAATCCATTCCAGGAAATTACTCCCTCTTTTATAAGTTAGTTGAGTTAGCAATTACCAATGGTGGGCCGATGCCAGTTTCAAATTCAGATGCATTATTAGTTGCCTCCTTAATTGATCAAGCCCGGGAAATTGGTACACGTGCACTCTGATGTTTTGATTGTTGGAGCGGGCTTAGCCGGACTTAACGCCGCAATTCATCTGCAAGATGCAGGTATTGATGTAACTGTAATTGAATCTTCAGATCGTGCCGGTGGACGTGTAGCAAGTGATGTCATTGATGGGTTTATCTGTGACCGTGGATTTCAGTTAATCAATGCACAGTATCCAGCTTTACAAGAGCTCAATATTGTCAGTGAATTAGATTTCATAGCTGCTCCACGAGTTATTGAAGTGTGCCTACAGGATGGACATCATCCAATTGGTGATCCCCGTCAAGTGCCATGGACCGTATTAGATAAAGCTACTGGCTCGATCCCAGAAAAGCTTTCGCTACTACAAGTCATCATGGGTCAGGCTAAGGCGGGCCAATCAATCGGACAAGCTTTGCGCAGTACTGGAAGTTGTTATGAAAGAGTATTGAGACCATTCTTGCACGGTGTCTTTTTAACAGATCCAGACAATGTGGATGCAATCTACGGACAATCCATCATCAAAAGCTTTGTAAGTGGCAAACCCGGTGTTCCTCGACATGGAGTAGGTGAACTTCCAAGAGCTCTTGTTAAGCGTATAAACGGTGTCGTCTACAACACTCGAGTGGATCGCATTGATCAAACTTCAGTTCATACTAACAATGGAACTTTCACGGCTAATAAAATCTTAATCGCAACTGATGCGACAACTGCTGCGCAATTGTTAGGTTTGACCGAAGTGCCACGTATGGCCGGATGTATTACTTGGTATCACGCCGTTTCAAATAATCCTTCTGGAAATGGGCGCTTAGTTGTTGACGGCCTAAAGCGCGGCCCTATTATTAACACAGTTGTCATGTCAGATATATCAACAAGTTACGCACCTGTTGGTCAACACTTGATATCTACGACAACTGATTTAAATGTCACAGAGTCTGATGTGCGCCGTCATTTAGCAATTGTGTGGGGGACTAGTACACATGATTGGCAATTCATTGCAAAGTATGAAATTCCATCTGCGCTGCCGATACACAATGTTGGCCGCTTATTGTCACAAAGTATGAAAATTAATGAACACCATTTTGTTGCTGGTGATCACCGAACTGTTCCATCGCAACAAGGCGCGCTATTTTCAGGCCGCGTCGCAGCGCAATTAATGCTCGACTAGCGCAGCAAGAGCTTCGGAGATGTGTGGGTAATCCCATGTAAACCCTGCTTCTTGTAGAACATGTGGAATGACGCGCTTGGATCCCAGAATCTCAGATGAAAATCCACCCAACGCAATCTTTAAAGCTAAAGCTGGTGCTGGAAAAACCGCAGGTCGGTGCATGGCACGGGCAAGTGCTGAAGTGAACTCTTGATTAGTAACAGGGTTAGGAGCAGTCAAGTTAACGGAACCTGAAATCGGATTTTCTAAAGCGAAAACAATCGCCCTAATTTGATCGTGCAAAGTGATCCATGACCACCATTGCTTTCCATTACCCATTTTTCCGCCAAGACCTAATCGAAATAGCGGAAGCATTTTGCCCAGCGCGCCACCTGTTGGGTCAAGGACAAGACCTGTACGAATTTTCACAGTACGTGTATCACCGGCAAGATCTGCTGCAGCTTCCCATTCTCGACAAACAGCAGCCAAGAAATCATCTCCTGCGCGATCAGTTTCTACAACAGCGCGATTTCCGCTTTCTCCATACCAGCCAATAGCAGAAGATGAGATAAATACTTGCGGCTTTAGCTCTGCTACAGCATGTGCAATCGCGGTCGTACCTAGCAATCTAGAATTTAGGATTTCACTCTTGTATTTTTTGTTCCAACGTTTATCGCCAACACCTGCACCTGCTAAATGGATGATTGCATCGACACCACGAAGTGGTTCGAGATCTACAAAACCTGTTTGCGGATCCCACTGCACCTCATCTGAAGAAACTGGCACGCGACGAACAAGTCGCTGAACTGTATGGCCTTCACTTTTTAGGTGACCAACTAGCGCGGTACCGATTAGTCCTGAGGCGCCCGTAACCGCAATACGTTGTGGAACTGGCATATCTGATTTACAACCCTAGATCTGACTCGAAAGCTCCACCTTCAAGGCGTTCTTTCAGAGTTACTAAGAATCGTGCAGCATCTGCGCCATCTACAACACGATGGTCGTATGAAAGTCCAAGGTAAACCATGGAACGAATAGCAATAGTTTCTCCACCATCTTCACCGCGAACAACCATTGGACGCTTAACAACTGCGCCTAATCCAAGGATTGCTACCTGTGGTTGATTGATGATTGGAGTATCAAATAATGCGCCGCGGCTTCCGGTGTTTGTCAGAGTAAATGTTCCGCCACCTAGTTCATCCGGAGTGACTTTGTTATCGCGCGTACGAGCTGCAAGATCTGCAATCTTTCGTGCGATTCCACCCATGTTCAGATCACCAGCATTTGCAATCACCGGGACAAGTAATCCTCGCTCGGTATCAACTGCAACGCCAAGGTGCTCTGCACCGTGATACGTGATTTGGTCACCTTCTACAGATGAGTTAAGAACAGGATGTTGCTTCAATGCTTCACACACCGCAACAGCAAAGAATGGTAGGAATGAAAGTTTTACACCTTCACGTGCTTCAAAGCTTGCCTTAGAACGATCACGCAGACGTGCAATCTTTGTGACGTCAACTTCAATAACGGTAGTTAATTGAGCACTGACCTGAAGTGATTCAACCATCCGTGCTGCAATAACTTTACGAAGTCGAGACATTGTCACTGTTGTTCCACGAAGTGGTGAAATCGCAACTACTGGTGGCTTTGCTGTACTTGGTGTCGACGCAACAGATACAGATGCAGCGGGTGCTGCAGGACGAGCAAGAGCTTCAACATCTTCACGACGAATTCTTCCACCGATACCGGTGCCAGTTACTTGTGCAAGGTTCACACCGAGCTCTGATGCAAGTTTGCGAACTAGGGGAGTTACATAAGCATCTGCTGGTTGTGACACTGGCGCAGATGCAACCGGTGCAGGAGGTGGTGTAACTGGAGCGGCAACAACAGGCGCTGCAAGAACAGGAGCAGGAGGTGGTGTAACTGGAGCGGCAACAACAGGTGCTACAACTACTGGCGCAGGTGCTGCAACTGCTCCGTTGGCAGCTCCGATTAATCCAAGTCGAGCACCGACTGGAACAGTTGTATCAACTGCAACATCAATGGCAAGAAGAGTACCTGCGACAGGTGAAGGAATCTCGGTATCAACTTTGTCAGTTGAAACTTCTAGCAATGCTTCATCTACTGCCACTGAGTCACCTACATTTTTTAACCAACGGGTAACAGTTCCTTCAGAAACGCTTTCACCGAGTGCCGGCATAGTAATTACAGTTCCGGCACCTGTTGGTGCTGGAACAGAAGGTGCTGGTGGTGGAGTTACAGGCGCAGCAGCAATAGGTGCTGGCGGTGGAGTTTGAACAACTGGTGCCGCAACAGGAGCGGCATCAGGTGCAGAAGCGCTGTCTGAGATGATTGCGAGCTCTGCACCAACTGGAACAGTCTGATCAATCTGCACAACAATTTTTTGAAGAATTCCCGCAACTGGTGAAGGAATTTCTGTATCAACTTTGTCAGTTGAAACTTCTAGGAGTGGTTCATCAACATTGACATGATCACCTTCGGCTTTTAACCAACGAGTGACTGTGCCTTCGCTAACGCTTTCGCCAAGTGCTGGCATCGTTACTGAAAATGTCATCTGTTTTCTCCTTGGTTATCCGTGTGCGTGAAGCGGTTTACCTGCAAGAGCCATATGAGCTTCGCCCATTGCCTCCGACAGTGTTGGGTGTGCATGGATCAAAGGAGCCACATCACTTGCACGCGCCTCCCAGTTATAAATTAATTCTGCTTCAGCTAACAGTTCGCCAACACGAGCACCCACCATGTGGATTCCTAGAATCGGTCCATCCTTTTGAGCAATTAGCTTGATAGATCCAGCGGTGTTGAGAATCTGTGCTTTACCGTTTCCAGCCAAATCATATGAAAGTTCTACAACATCATGCCCTCGTTTTTTCGCCTCAGCAGTCGTTAAGCCAACTGAAGCAACTTCTGGATCTGAGTATGTAACACGTGGAATTCCATCGTAATTAATTGCTCGGGGATTTAAGCCAGCTATTTCTTCGGCAACCAAAATTCCTTCAGCAAAACCAACGTGTGCCAGCTGCAAAGTCGGGATCAAGTCTCCAACAGCCCAGATTCCTGGAACATTAGTACGGCACTTGTCGTCAACTAGAACATAGCCGCGATCCATCGCAATTCCTTGCTCTTCATAGCCAATGTTGGAAGAAACTGGTCCACGACCTACTGAAACCATCAGGATTTCAGCGGTAAATGTCTTGCCATCTTCCAGAGTCACTGTCACACCATCTGCTGTTTTAACTGCAGATTGGAAGCGAACTCCAAGCTCAAAATTAATTCCGCGCTTACGGAATGCGCGCTCTAACTGCTTACTTGAAGATTCATCTTCTAGCGCGATCAAATGTGGCAAACCTTCAATTATTGTTACTTCAGAACCAAATGATTTCCATACTGATGCAAATTCACAACCAATAACTCCACCACCCAGAACAATCACGCTCTTGGGAACATGGTTCATCTTGGTTCCATGATCAGAGGTAATAATTTTTTCGCCATCAATTTCTAGTCCAGGCAATGTCTTGGCATAAGAGCCTGTCGCAAGAATTACATTTTTACCTGTGTAGCGGGTTCCATTTACTTCAACGGTATCTTTTGCAACTAATTTTCCGTGGCCTTCAATAAAAGTGACTCCGCGAGACTTAACTAATCCTGACAAACCTTTGTACAACTTGTTGATGACGCCATCTTTGTATGAGTTAACACCGACCATGTCGATGCCTTCAAAAGTTGACTTAACTCCAAAGTGTGAACCATCACGAGCGCCATCTGCGATTTCAGCTGAATGAAGTAACGCCTTCGTGGGAATACAGCCACGGTGTAAACATGTGCCGCCGACTTTGTCTGCTTCGATCAGGGCTACTGAAAGACCCAATTGCGAGCCGCGTAACGCTGCGGCATAACCCCCGCTGCCACCACCAAGGATGACGAGATCAAATTGAGACAATGAACAGCTCCTCTCAAAGGCCCATGCGGGCTAGGTGCCTATCTTGCCTCAAAGAGGGTCAAACCTCCCAATGCATAGATGCAGATTTACGCTTGTTCGGCCAATGTCACAAGCGAACGGAGGGCTATCCCTGTTCCACCAACTGGGGTATATCCGTGGGGCTTTGCCTCGTTGTAGGCAGGACCTGCAATATCAAGATGGAGCCATGGAAGATCTGGATTGACGAAATCTTTTAGGAATAGCCCTGCAACTAACATGCCGCCCATTCGATCTCCAATATTTGCAAGGTCAGCAACAGGTGAATCAAGGGAAGCACGCAGCTCTTCTGGAAGAGGCATAGGCCAGAACTGCTCGCCACACTGTGCGGCAACAGATAAGAAGTTGTCGCTGAAATCTTGATTGTTTGTCATCACGGCGCTTGTGCGAGTTCCGAGTGCCACAACTTGTGCGCCGGTCAAAGTAGCAACGTCGATGATTCCATCTAATTTATGCTTTGAACTTTGCGCCTTCATTAATCCATCAGCCAAAACAAGTCGACCTTCAGCATCCGGATTGAGAACCTCAACAGTCTTTCCACCAAAGATTGTGATGATGTCACTTGGACGAGTTGCTGTATCACTTGGCATGTTCTCTGCAAGTGGCGCCCAGGATTCGATTGCAACATTTAACTTTAACTCGGCAATTGCAACTACCGCAGCGCTAACAGCTGCTGCACCACTCATGTCAGATTTCATAGCTTCCATACCGGCAGCAGGTTTTAGAGCTAGGCCACCTGTATCAAAAGTAATTCCCTTACCAACAAAGGCATAACGCTTTGCAGATTTACCCTTTGGTGTGTATGAAATGTGCAGCAAACGTGGAGGATTAGCTGAACCTTGGCCGACACCAATAATTCCACCAAAGCCTTGTGTCTTTAGTTGTTTTTCATCCCAAATTTGAATCTTGAGACCAGATTTTGCACCACCGGCAGACTTAACTACAGCAGCCAATTTCTTTGTGAATGAATCTGGAGTTAAATGACTTGGGGGGGTATTGATCAAGTCACGAACCAAATATGTGTATTTAGCAATTATGGCGGCACGTACCACTGATGCCTTTGCTTCAGCGGAGGAGGCCAACTTTGAATGAACTGTGATGGTTTTTAGAGGTGCCTTGTGATCATCTTTTGTCGAACCTCGAAACTCCGTGAATGAATAGGCACCAAGTGCTGCACCTTCGGCAACAGCTGCTACTTCAGCCAAACTCTTGGCTGGCAAAGAAAATGTTGCTGCTGAATTTCCGGCTAAGGCGCGAGAAGCACTTCCAGCGGCTCTGCGCAAAGTTTCATGTGTGTAAGTTGATGATTTCTTTCCAAGTCCGGTGAAGACAATAAGACGCACATGTGAACCAGGAAGCTTTGTTATCTCATCTGCTTTACCTGTGGCACCCATGTCTACCAATTGCGAAAGAATCGTCTTGGTATCGATAGCCATATCTCCGGCCTCGATAGCGATGCCACCCTTGGAGTTTGTAGAGGCCAGTCCTAAAACTAGAACCTCATCTTTTACGACGCCATCAGAAATCTTTAGTGTGCTCATAAGGAGAAGGGTAATAGATGTATTGGTAGGTTTGTGCAATGAAGATTTCGCCCCTCAATCAGAAGCATCTAGACCTAAGCGCCAAGATGGCTGACTTTGGTGGCTGGTTGATGCCAATTGAGTATCCGGGCGCAGGAGTACTGGCTGAGCACGCTGCCGTCCGTGAGCGTGTGGGAATCTTTGATGTCTCTCACTTAGGCAAAGCATCTGTTACAGGAGTCGGCGCTTTGGCATTCTTAAATCAATGCCTAACTAATGATCTGACAAAGATTTCTGACGGCTCTGCTCAGTACACATTGCTGTGCACCCCACAAGGTGGAGTTGTAGATGACCTGATCGCATATCGAAATAGCGAAACAGATTTCTTCCTTGTTCCTAATGCCTCAAATACAACTGATGTCGTCTCTGTTTTACAAGAACAAGCACCAGCATCAATCACAGTGACAAATCTTCATAATGATTACGCAGTATTGGCGGTGCAGGGTCCGTTAGCGCCGAAAGTTTTGGACGCGCTTGGCATCAATACAGATATCGATTACATGGCATTTGCACATGTAAACATTGCAGGCGCTGATGTGATTTTATGTCGTACCGGATACACAGGCGAACTAGGGTATGAATTGTTACCAAGGGCAAAGGATGCAGTTGCGGTGTGGGATGCATTAGTTGCCGCTATTGCACCTCTAGATGGATTGATTTGTGGACTAGGTGCTCGTGACACTTTACGTACTGAAATGGGATATCCATTGCATGGCCATGAACTCTCATTGGATATTTCACCTGTTGAAGCTAGCGCATCGTGGGCAGTTGGCTGGAAGAAAGAATCATTCATTGGCTCTGCTGTATTGCTTTCTCAAAAGAGTGGATCATTAGAACGCAAAAGTGTGGCAATTAAATCACTAGATCGTGGAATCCCACGAGCAGGAATGAGCATTAAAAATTCTAAGGGTGAAGTAATTGGTGAAGTAACTAGTGGAACATTTTCTCCAACCCTAAAACATGGAATTGCTCTAGCGTTAGTTTCGAAAGATGTCGTAGTGGGGGATCAGTTAATTGTTGATGTACGTGGCCGTGATTCTCAATCGGAAGTGGTAAAACTTCCCTTTGTTATTTCACACGTTCGCTAAATACAACTGGGGTTGAAAAGGCCGCTCGGGTATAAGTGCGTCGAAGTGCAGACAAAACCGATTTACCAGTAAATGCGATTAATACACAGGTAAAAATTGCTCGCGGAATATCCCATGCCATGGCACTAGCAAAGTGAAATGTGATAAACCGACTAATGTTTTCGGAAATCGAACCACCAGGAATGTAGGAGAGCTGGGTATTGCCACCAAGTGCCCATGGCCAAAATTGTAGATCCATAAGGATTCCAAAAGCTCCTGCAGCGAAGGCACCGAAGACAAGGAGCATCGCAATCTCACCCTTACCTGCAACTTTCTTTGGCAAAAATCCTGCAGCCATCCCAATCCACGCAGCTGCAAACATTTGGTATCCAAGCCAAGGCCCAAGACCACCCGTTAGTAATGCTGATGCAAACATGGAAATTATCCCTAAGAGAAATCCAAATGATGCCCCAAAAACACGTGCGCTTAAGATCAACACAAACCACATTGGTTCGATTCCGACGGCACCTGCACCTAGCGGTCTTAGCGCAGAGATCAGAGCAGCCAAAACTCCAAGAAGTGCAACAGATTTTGCATCTAAATGTGTAGAGGAGATTTCAACAACTACTAAGGCAAATGCGGCCAAGATTGCAATCCAAAAAAATAATTGTGTGCGTGGAAGATTGCTACCGTTGTAAAAAAATGGCCACACGAAGCCAGCGATGCTAAAGAGAGAAGCGACAGAAAGGATTAAAGAGTTCTTGGCTGAAAACTTTATAACTCCTTCAGTCAGCATCATTGGTGTGCCTCTATGGCTGCCAGAACATCTGACACCTTCAACCAGGGCTGAGGAGACATAACCTTTGATACTTGTGGGGCAAATGCGGGCGAAGAAAGCAGAACTTCCAGTGTTGAACCATCAGCGACTATGTCTCCATCGGCAAGGAACATAACTCTGGTTGCTAACTCAGCCACTAATTCGACATCATGAGTCGCAAGAACTACACATTTGTTAGTTGCTCTAGCAAAATCAATCAGTATTTTTGTTAACTCCTTTTTTGCTTGATAATCAAGACCACGCGTTGGTTCATCCAGGATTAATACAGCTGGATTTGATGATAGGACAATGCTTAAAGCAAGACCTAACCTTTGCCCTTCGGACAAATCTCGTGGGTGAGTAGTAGCACTTACTCCCGGTACTAACTGGTGCAGTATTTGAGCGGTAGTGCCGTTAGGCATCTGGTTATCTTTATCCGCCTGTTCGCATTCAATCTGCACGCTTTGTCCATACAAAAGATCACTGGGCTCCTGTGGAATAAACCCAATTGAGGTTCTTCGCTCCTTACCTTTGAGGTTTTGTGGATTGACTCCGGAGACATCAACAGATCCAGAACTCAAATCCGAAATTCCTGCAAGGGATTTTAGAAGTGAACTTTTTCCCGCACCATTTCTACCCATGATTGCAACGATTTCATTACTCAAGATGCTTGCACTTACAGACTTCAGGGCAGGCTTGCCCTCATATCTCACCGAAAGGTTTCGCACATTTATCAAGGGATCACCAGTTGAGGATGTGACTACTTCGTTTTGAACATAATCGTTGTCACGGATCTGCGCAGTCATTCTTCGCATGTCACGAACCGAGACACCAATCTCCTTTAGTCCAAGGGCACGAGCCAAATGAACGATTGGTGGAGCGATTGGTGAATCCATCAGAATCTCTTCTGGAGTACCAACATGTGCGATCCCAACTCCATTTATATGAACAATTCGATCAGCGAATTGGATAACCCGCTCCAATTTATGTTCGGCAATGACAACGGTAAGGCTTAAGTCATGTACTAATCGGTGCAATATAGATAAAACCTCTTCAGCCGCAATCGGATCTAGCGCACTGGTAGGTTCGTCAAGAACTAAAACTTTTGGGTGTGCAACTAACGCCGAGCCAATAGCAACACGTTGCTGTTCTCCACCGCTGAGAGTTGCAATATTTCGGTTACGCAAAGGCGCAAGACTTAAAAGATCCAATACTTCTTCGACTCGTTTGCGCATAACATCTTGTGGAAGATTTAAAGTTTCCATTCCGAAGGCAAGTTCCTCTTCCACCGTATCTGCCACGAAACCATTTGCGGGGTTCTGACCAACAATGCCGATCAGATGAGCCATGCCCCCAGGTTTTACCAATTGAGTTGAATGTCCATCAACGCTGACATCACCAGCCAGAATTCCACCTGTGTGATGAGGTACCAAGCCATTAATTAATCGCAGAAGAGAGGATTTACCTGACCCAGTTGGGCCGATAACAAGAACCATTTCGCCTTCAGATATTTCAAGGTTTAAGTTTTCTAAAACAGTTGTTGTTGAATTAGGGTAGATAAGGGAAACATTTGAAAACTTAATCATGATAAACCAAGAAAAATTAGCGCAGTGAATACAACGGCAGAGTCAGCAGCTCGCCACTTAATGGGGCGATACCTGGAACGTTTTTTGCTGACACCGTAACCTCGACTATCCATGGCGGCGGCTAGATCAAGGGATCTGGCAAGTGACTCTTCAAGTAAAGGAATCGCAACTCGTCTCCACGATGCAAAACCACGCAACGATTGCCCGCGCAGTTTTTGTGC
>JBILJK010000070.1:0-5074 GCA_044377285.1 Candidatus Planktophila sp. | reverse complement strand
CCAATAGCTTCGACAGCAACATCTAGTGCTCGACGCACCTTTGCTGACATATCGCTCATTAAAGAGCCATCAAATCCATAAACTCATTTACAGGTGTTGAAATTAGTTTGTCGTAATCAAGGCACAGATCGGCAATCTGCTTTTGCTTATCCGCGTCATAAATACGAGCCAAGTTGGTCTTGTACTTTTCGATTAGCAATGGGATTCCCTCGACGCGTCGGCGTGCATGGCCAACTGGGTACTCAACTGCTACTTCGGCAAAGCTGCTGCCATCATTGAATTCAACTGTTACTGCGTTGGCAATAGAACGCTTTTCTGGGTCGTGATAATCAGCTGTATATCCGGTGTCTTCTACGCAGACAATTTTTTCGCGCAATGCATCAATACGCGGATCAGCTGCGATGGTGTCTTCGTAATCACGGGCAGTTAGGCGACCAAAAATAAATGGGACAGCGACCATGTACTGAATGCAGTGGTCGCGATCGGCGAAGTTGTTGAGTGGTCCCTTTTTATCAATAATGCGGATACATGCCTCGTGGGTGCGAATGGTTATCTTTTTGATGTCATCAGAAGTTTTGCCGGCTGCTTGCATCTGCTGATAAATCGTCATTGCAGCTTCGACAGCGGTCTGTGAGTGAAATTCGGCAGGGAAGGAAATCTTAAACAAAACATTTTCCATGACATATGAACCATACGGACGCTGAAAGGTAAATGGCTTGCCCTTAAAGGAAACATCATAAAATCCCCAAGTTTTTGCGGTCAGCGCTGATGGATAACCCATCTCGCCAACTTTCGCCATTAATGCAAGACGAACTGCGCGAGATGTTGCATCTCCTGCTGCCCATGATTTGCGAGATCCCGCATTTGGAAAGTGTCGATAAATGCGCAATGAATGTCCATCAATCCATGCAAGTGAAACAGCTGCCAATGCTTGATCTCTAGTTAGGCCCATCATCTGTGCAACTACGGCCGTTGATGCAACCTTTACTAAAATAACGTGATCTAGCCCAACTTTATTGAATGAGTTTTCAAGTGCGATACACCCTTGAATTTCATGTGCTTTGATCATTGCCGTTAAAACATCTTTGATCGTGAATTTTTTATCAGTTGTACGTGACAACCAATCAGCAGTTGCAAGGATTCCACCTAAGTTATCTGATGGATGTCCCCATTCAGCTGCCAGCCATGTGTCATTAAAATCTAACCAGCGAATCATTGCGCCGATATTGAATGCGCCTTGTACTGGATCCAAAACATGCTTGGTGCCAGGAACCTTAACTCCGTTTGCAACTGTTAATCCTTCAACAACTGGCCCTAAAAGCTTGGTACAGGCTTCATATTCAAGTGATTCAAGGCCACATCCAAGTGTGTCCAAAAAGCTACTCCATGCAGTTTCATAAGCAACCGGGGATTTAATCTCATAGTTAAGGACGTAATCGACGATGTCGACGATTACCTGATCGTATGGCTGGTTGCCCGTACTGACCTGGCTAGACATATTTATCTCTTTTCGATTGGAACAAACGCCAAATCTTCAGGACCAACATAGGTCGCTGTTGGGCGGATGATTTTTCCGTCATTACGCTGCTCGATCACGTGTGCTGTCCAGCCCGAAATACGTGCCATAACAAACAGTGGCGTGAAGTAATTAACTGGAATCTTCATTGAATCGTATGCAACAGCTGAGAACCAGTCCACATTTGGGAACATCTTCTTAACTTCCCACATAACTGATTCGATGCGCTCTGCAACATCATACAAATTCTCTTTTCCAGCCTCGATTGCAAGATCCTTTGTGATTACCTTGACGATCTCATTGCGCGGATCTGAAACTGTGTAGACAGGGTGGCCAAATCCAATTACTACTTCTTTGGCATCCACGCGTGCGCGAATATCTTTCTCTGCTTCATCGGCAGACTTGTATCGAAGCTGAATCTCAAGTGCTACTTCATTAGCGCCACCGTGCTTTGGACCGCTGAGCGCTCCGATTGACCCTGTAACGCATGAGTAAATATCCGCACCAGTTCCGGCAATTACGCGACCGGTAAATGTTGAAGCGTTGAATTCGTGCTCTGCATAGAGAACTAATGATGCGTGCATAGCTTTTTCCCATAGCGCAGATGGCTTTTCGCCATGTAAAAGGTGCAAGAAGTGAGCACCAATAGAATTGTCATCAGTTTCTACTTCGATGCGCTTTCCGCTGTTAGCAAAGTGGTGCCAATAACCAAGTAATGAACCAGTCTTTGCCAGCATTGAATCTGCGATATCACGCGCTTCTGCTTCTGTGTGATGCGTTGATTCTGGATTTATTGCACCGAGTGCTGAAAATCCTGTTCGCAAAACATCCATTGCATGAGCAGTTGCTGGAAGTTGTTCTAGAACAGTCTTTACCTGAGGTGACAAACCACGTAATCCCCTGAGTTTTGCCTTATAGGTATCTAGTTGTGTCTGAGTTGGAAGAGCGCCGTGCACAAGAAGATGTGCAACTTCTTCGAACTGACAATTGGCAGCCAAGTCTTTGATTGAGTACCCACGGTAGTGAAGATCAGCTCCACCTACTGCGCTCAGGGATGTGTTTCCTGCTGGAACACCCGAGAGTGCAACTGACTTCTTTACTTTGATTTCAGTCATTCTTACTTACCCATTTTCTTGTCGTGGCCTAGTGTCTGGTCAAGTGCTTTCTCGTACTCATAGTAATTAATTGCTTGGTATAACTCTTCGCGGGTCTGCATTGTGTCGATCACAGTGGCCTGCGTGCCGTCGCGGCGAATGGCCGTATAGACATTTTCTGCCGCCTTGTTCATCGCTCGAAAGGCTGACAATGGGTACAGGATCATCCCCACACCATTGGCCGCTAATTCTTCACGAGTAAACAGTGGAGTCTTTCCAAATTCAGTGATATTTGCCAGGATCGGTGCGGAAACAGCAGATGAAATCTTTGCGTAATCTGCCAAATTCTCGATTGCTTCAGGGAAAACTAAATCAGCACCTGCTTCGATGTATGCGTGAATACGATCTAGGGCTGAATCAATACCTTCATTTGCGATCGCATCTGTGCGGGCCATGATCTGAAAATTATCATCTGTGCGAGCATCAACCGCTGCTTTAATGCGATCAACCATTTCGTCCTTTGAAACAATCTCCTTATTGGGGCGATGGCCACATCGCTTTGCGCCAACTTGATCTTCGATATGCATTGCGGCCGCTCCAGCTTTGATCAAATCTTTTACTGTGCGACCGATATTAAAAGCCGATGCGCCGAACCCTGTGTCTGCATCAACCAACAGTGGCGTATCGCAAACATTGGTAATACGACGTACATCAGTTAATACATCGTCTAATGTGGTGATTCCTAGATCTGGGATTCCCATAGATCCTGCGGCAACTCCGCCACCTGATAAATAAATTGCGCGATATCCAGCGCGCTTTGCAAGCAGGGCGTGATTAGCGTTGATTGTTCCAACAATTTGAAGTGGGGTTTCTTCAACTAACGCCTTTTTAAAGGCCGCTCCTGCGCTAGTTACGCTCACCTGGCGAGTCTATCTAGGCGTTCTTCAAACGCAAAAGTTCAAGAGCAGCAACCGCGCTGTCGTATCCCTTGTCCTCTTTGCTTCCGGCAACGCCTGATCTGGCAATAGCTTGATCTAGGTCATTACACATCAAGACGCCATAGCCAATTGGTTTTCCGTACTTCAGTGACACATCAATCACGCCTTGAGTAACTCCTTGGCAGACGTAATCAAAGTGAGGTGTTTCACCTTTGAGGACTAATCCCACTGCAACAACAGCATCAAAGCCCTTATCAAATGCATATTGGGCAGCCAGTGGAATTTCAAAAGAGCCCGGAACAAACTGAACTTCAACAGTACCTACTTGTGCCTCTTTCAGTGCGCGCTGGGCACCTGCGATTAAGTCATTACAAATATCTAGATGCCACGATGATGAAATGATCGCAACCTTTGCCTGCGGAAGTGGCGTAATACCAATACGTGGTGCATGTCCTGCCATTTACTTGCCTCCTCGTGAGTGACCAAGTTTTGCTTCCTTGGTTGCTAGATATTTTTCATTAAATTTATTGCTGACAATGACTAGTGGTTTTTGTGCAACTGTAATGCCAGCATTTTTCAGAGCTGCGACCTTGTTGGGGTTATTAGTAAGTAACTGAACCTGATTTATCTGTAGTGCTTTAACTATTGCAATTGCATCATTCCAGTCACGAGCATCAATCTCGTGTCCTAGATGCAAGTTGGCATCAATGGTGTCCATGCCTTGATCCTGTAATTGATACGCCTTGATCTTTTCTGTCAGCCCAATACCACGGCCTTCGTGATCACGTAAGTAAATGATGTATCCATGACCATGTGCTTGAATTAAATTAATTGATTGTTCTAGCTGTTCGCCACAATCACAGCGTTGAGAATGAATAACATCGCCCGTAAAGCACTCGCTATGAATACGGACCATTGGAAGATCACCAGATGGGCCAAATGCGATTACTGCGTGCTCGCGCTGGCGTAGCCCAGGAAATGTTGCGATTTTCCACATGCCGGTGCGCAGTGGTAGCTGTGCCCACTCAAATGTGAATTGTGTAGTGCTCTGTGACGATGCAATTGGGTTGCTAGCAACAAATGACTTCAAATCTTCAACAGAGATGACGGGAATTGAATGCTCGGTAGCAAAGGCTGCAAGTGACTGTCCACGTGCCATAGAGCCATCATCGTTAACGATTTCAGAAAGTAGACACAGTGGTTGTGCGCCGACGATTTGCGATAGCGCAACACCAGCTTCTGTGTGACCACCGCGGGCTGCTAGCCCTCCGTTATCTGCAATCAGTGGAAATACATGGCCTGGGCGAATGAAATCTGATGCGACAGATGAAAGATCAGCAAGTGCCCGGACAGTGTTTGATCGCTCTTGTGCGCTAACACCAGTTGTTATCCCTGGCTTGTAATCAACGCTGACAGTAAATGCGGTCTTCTTTGAATCCTGGTTTTCTTCAACCATTAACGGCAGATGTAATTGGCGTGCCCGCTCTTGGGTCATAGCAACACACAAGATTCCGGTTGTATGGCGA
>JBILJK010000069.1:0-5151 GCA_044377285.1 Candidatus Planktophila sp. | reverse complement strand
AGCGGCCAAAGGCCAAACCGCTAAGAAGAGTTCTACCAAAACTTCTAGTAATAAAACTCCAGTAAAGAAAGTTGCTCCAAAGAAAACCGTTAAGAAAGCAGCAAAAAAGGCTGCCGTAAAGAAAGTTGGTAAGTAAATGGACAATACGAATCAGGTAAATGGCGAATCTCTAGTAGAAGAACTGCGTAATGAACTCCAAGAGATTGATGCAATGGAGTTAGGAGATCATGCTGAACGGTTCGAACTCTTACATCAGCGTCTCAATCAAGCGCTCTCCTCTATCGACGGTCTTTAATATTTAAATGAAAACACGTTTGGATGCTGAGTTAGTTCGGCGAGAGCTTGCGCGTTCACGTGATCAAGCCGCCGATCTAATTGAAAAGCGTTCAGTTCTTGTCAATGGAATTCCCGCCACCAAGCCGGCAACTCAGGTAGATGCAGAAACTTCAATTGTGATTGCAGGGGATCGTGATGATTTCGTTTCTCGAGGTGGACATAAATTAGATGGCGCACTTACCGCCTTTTCAGGCGTGGAAGTTGCTGGTAAGCGTTGCTTAGATGCTGGGGCATCTACAGGTGGCTTTACCGATGTGTTATTGCGTCGCAATGCAGGACATGTCGTTGCGGTAGATGTTGGTTATGGACAACTTGCTTGGGGTCTTCGACAAGATGAACGCGTAACAGTTCTTGATCGAACAAATATTCGTCATCTAACGGGGGATATGGTTGGCGAGGCTATTGATCTTGTTGTCGCTGATCTCTCGTTTATCTCACTTACCTTGGTATTGCCTGCTCTAGCCGCAGTTTCCAAAGCAGAAGCGGATTTCGTTCTGATGGTTAAGCCACAATTTGAGGTAGGACGGGAAAAGTTGGGCGCTGGAGGCGTTGTTCGTGACCCTGCGTTGCGCAAGGCTGCCGTTATTGAAGTTGCTGAATCTGCTTACGATGTTGGATTAGGTACCTTAGGAATATCGGCTAGCCCTCTTCCAGGACCTGCTGGCAACGTCGAGTATTTCTTATGGTTGCGCAGAGGCGCACCAGAAATAGACCATGCAATGTTGGATGAAGCTATAGCGATTGGACCCCAGTGATGCGTAATTTATTGATTGTGTGTAACCCTGCACGGGTTGATGCCGTTGTTGCCGCAGTCGAGTTACAACAAAACCTTGCATCGACATTTGGAATCTACACAATTTCAGATGTTGAAATTCCGGGGATAATAAAGTCCACACTTTCAGATCTTCCACCGCTTGAAGTTGCCGTTGTACTTGGTGGCGATGGAACAATGCTTCGAGCCGCAGAGGTTGCCCAAGAGCGTGATATTCCATTGCTCGGCGTGAATTTGGGCCATGTTGGCTTTTTGTCAGAAGTTGAACGATCTAAGATTTCAGATGTAATCGAAGCATTGGTGAATAAAAGTTATGTGATTGATCCACGTATTACCTTGGGTTACACAGTAGAGCGAGCTGGAAAAACTGTTGCATCTGGCTGGGCGCTGAATGAAGTTACCGTTGAACGCGAGAAAGCAACGATGGTCGAACTCTTTTTGGAGATTGATAACCGTCCGATATCACGATGGGGTTGCGATGGCTTGATTTGCTCGACTCCAACAGGATCAACTGCATATGCATTCTCCGCCGGTGGGCCAATTGTGTGGCCTGAAGTCGATGCTCTTGTCGTGTTGCCTATTTCTGCGCATGCATTATTTTCGCGACCGCTGGTTATTTCACCAAAATCAAAGATTGCTGTCGTAATAGAGTCGTCGGAAGCGTTTTTATCTGCCGATGCTTTGCGCAAGTTTGCACTGTTACGTGGCGATCGCGTTGTCGTGACAAAGAATCCACCAATCATCAAACTTGCCCACCTCAAGAACACATTGTTTAGCGATAGATTGGTGGCAAAATTTAGACTTCCCGTTGAAGGATGGCGTGGTGAGTGAACGCACCTTTCTCGAAGAGATAACTATTCGGTCGATCGGTGTAATCGATCAATCATCCCTCGAGATCTCTAAAGGGTTAACGGTTTTAACTGGTGAAACAGGTGCCGGAAAAACCATGATTTTAACCGCTTTAAACCTCATTTTGGGAGGCAAGGCGGACAGCGCTCTGGTTCGTAAAGGTTCCGAACGATTAGTCGCAAGTGGTCGGTTTTCAATCCCACAAACATCTGAACATCTCTTTGAAGAAGTATTGGTCGAAGACGGCGAGTTAATTGTTACTCGCACAGTAGCTGCTGATGGAAAGAGCAAGGCAACTACAAATGGAGTTAGCGCAACTGCGAGCACCTTGTCTGCCGTAGGTGAGAACTTGGTAGAGGTACACGGTCAAGCCGCAAATCAAAACATTACAAAGAGTTCAAGGCAACGTGAGTTAGTAGACCGTTTTGGAAAAATTAATTTAAGTGACTATCAGATTGCGTTGCAGAGCTACCATGAAGTGAAAGAGCGCATAGCGGCTCTGAAGAAAAGCATCGCACAAAAGGATAAAGAGTTAGCAGATCTACGAGAATTCGCACAGGCCTTTAAGAAGTTGAGTCCGACAACAGATGAATATGGTGAAATCGATGGCGAGATAGCTCGACTCTCTAGCGTGGAAGAGTTCCGTTTAGCAACATCACAGGCAACGGCGGCGATTGAGGATGAAGAGGCTGGATCTCTGACATCAGTTGGCGTTGCGCGACGAGCGCTGGAAAATTCGCGGAGCAAAGATCCGCAGTTGGAAGCCATCTACCAACAGTTAAGTGAGGGTTTTTTCCTGCTAGATGATGCCCAGAGTGCTTTGAATTCATACCAAAGCAAACTTGAAGCTGACCCTGCGAGATTGGATTTTCTACATGCGCGTAAGGCAGAGATCAATACCTTGATCAAGAAGTTTGGTGGTTCAGGAACACATGAAGAAGAGCTCACCGATTTATCCATTCGATATAGGAACTCTTCAGATGCTATTGCAGATTTAGAAGGTGGTGATCAACGTTTGCTAGAGCTTGAAAAGCAATTGACAGCGCATAAGAAAGTTTTGCTTTCTGCTGCTAAGAGCCTTTCTGAAAATCGAATCAACGCTGCTGCTCAGCTTTCGCAGTTAGTAACTGCAGAGATCCAGCAATTGTCTATGCCTCACGCATCATTTGTGGCAAAGGTAGAGACGGCTGATTATGCAGCACCAAAGGAATCGGAATTCACTTCTCAAGGTTGCGATGAAATAGCAATGTTTATTCAAGGCCATAAGGACGCACCGTTAGTGGCATTGGCAAAAGGTGCATCTGGCGGTGAAATGTCCCGCGTGATGTTGGCGTTAGAGGTAGTTATCGCCACAACACATCCCATAGGAACATATGTTTTTGATGAAGTTGATGCTGGTGTTGGAGGAAAAGCGGCAATTGAAGTTGGCAAGAGACTGCATCAATTAGCCCAACATGCTCAAGTAATTGTTGTTACACATTTGCCACAAGTAGCAGCTTGGGCGGATAGCCACTTTGTTGTTACAAAAAATAATGATGGCACGGTTAGCCAAAGTGATGTCCGAATGGTGACAGGGGAGGATCGCATTGAGGAAATAGCCCGAATGTTGGCTGGTCTTGAGAACTCTTCTAGCGCCCGTGAGCACGCCACGGAGCTACTTTCCTTAAAGGTGTAGTTCGACCACTGGTTTGAATGATAGGTTTGTCTTCCATGGGCCAAGCACATGTGACTAAACATTTATTTGTAACCGGCGGAGTCGCCTCAAGTTTAGGTAAAGGACTCACCGCCTCAAGTTTAGGACGGTTATTAGTAGCCCGCGGCATCCGCGTAACAATGCAAAAACTCGATCCATATCTCAATGTGGATCCAGGGACGATGAATCCTTTCCAGCATGGTGAAGTTTTCGTTACAGATGATGGATCTGAGACAGATCTAGACATCGGACATTACGAGAGATTCTTGGACCGCAACCTTCATGGTTCAGCAAATGTGACTACAGGTCAGGTTTATTCACGTGTCATAGCGCGCGAACGTCGCGGTGAGTATCTAGGGGAGACAGTTCAAGTTATCCCGCACATTACTAATGAAATTAAAGAACGAATTCTTGCGATGGCTGGGCCGGACATTGATTTGGTAATCACAGAAGTTGGTGGAACCGTTGGAGATATTGAATCTCAACCATTTCTAGAAGCGATACGTCAGATTCGCCAAAACGTAGGCCGTGACAATGTCTTCTACTTACATGTTTCGTTGGTTCCCTATATTGGTCCATCTGGTGAATTGAAAACCAAACCAACGCAACACTCTGTTGCAGCGCTGCGCAGTATTGGTATCGCACCTGATGCAATTGTTTTGCGATCTGATCGCGAGATTCCAGAAGGCGTTAAAAAGAAGATTTCTTTGATGTGTGACGTTGATTCTGAAGCAGTAGTTGCCGCAGTTGACGCTCCTTCGATTTATGACATTCCGAAGGTTTTACATAGCGAAGGCCTCGATTCATACGTCGTGAAACGCCTTGGATTTGATTGCCATGATGTTGTTTGGGGCGATTGGGATGTATTGCTTGAAAAGGTCCATCATCCGAAGCATCACATCAAAGTGGGCCTAGTTGGAAAATACATTGATCTTCCAGATGCGTATCTTTCAGTGTCTGAAGCATTGCGAGCTGGTGGTTTTGCAAACCTTGCAAAAATTGAGATCGTTTGGATTGCTAGTGATGAATGCGAAACTGCAGAAGGCGCTAAGAAGCATTTGCAGGGTGTGGATGCAATTTGCGTTCCAGGAGGATTTGGTATTCGTGGGATTGAAGGAAAAGTCGGAGCGCTTAAATATGCACGTGAGAACAAGATTCCTACTTTGGGATTGTGTTTAGGGTTGCAGTGCATGGTTATTGAAGCAGCTCGCAATTTGGCTGGTATTAACGATGCAATTTCTGCAGAGTTTTCAGATTCAGGTACTCCTGTGATTGCAACCATGGATGATCAAAAGGACGTTGTTTCAGGTAAAGGTGATATGGGTGGAACTATGCGCCTTGGTCTTTACCGAGCAGATTTGCTAGCTGGTTCACTCGTTGCAACGACATATGGCTCAACAGAAGTCTCTGAACGTCATCGCCACCGTTATGAAGTCAATAACAAGTACCGTGAGCAGATTTCAAACGCTGGGCTGGTTTTCTCTGGAATGTTTAAAGAACG
>JBILJK010000068.1:0-5155 GCA_044377285.1 Candidatus Planktophila sp. | reverse complement strand
AGAAGTTGATCCACCAAGGCACCATCTGTACAGAGTCGCACTTGCACCATATTTTGTTAAACCAACTATCGAGTTATTGATTCCACAGTTTCGTGCTCAAACAGAAAAATTGATTGCTGATTTCTTTGAAAACGCAGATCGTGAAGTTGGCCAAGACTTAGCCCTCCCACTGGTTATGAAGAATTTAGGTGTTATCTATAGTCGTCCACAAGATGTTGATGAATGGATATCGTGGGGACCAGATGTATGGACTGCAGAATCCGAAGTTCGCGATGGAAAAGTGTTACATCGCTATTTGGACGCAATCTACGAAGAGGCCCTGCAAAAGAACACGGATGACATCTGGAGCCAGATTGCATATCTTGAAATTGATGGACAACAGATATCTGCCCCTGAATTCAGAGGTATTGCCGGCGTTATGCTTGCAGGTGGCCGAGACACTGTTGTAAAACTCTTTACCGGAATTATGTGGCACTTCGGAAATAAACCCGAAGATCTTGAATTACTGCGCTCAAATCCAGAGTTAATTGGCCCAGCCATACAAGAGTTCTTAAGGTTTTTTTCACCGCTACCGGTTATGAACAGAACCGTGGTGCCAGAGAGCACAACAGCCGATCTACCTGATGATAGATATGTCGGAATCAGTTTTATCTCTGGAAATTTTGATGAAACTGTTTTCACAAACCCCTTTGAGATTGATTTTAGTCGTGGCCGAAATCCCCATTTAAGCTTTGGCTTTGGCCCTCATACCTGTCTGGGAAACCACATCGCTGAAATTGAAGCCAAGGTCTTTCTCGAGGCTCTTATCAGTTCGGGCAAAAACTGGAAGGTTGTTTCCGAAGATATTCGCTACCACCAAGAGCCATTCACAAAAATTCCTGATCATCTTGGCTCAATAAAGATCACGCAGATTTAGCTATTGCGATATGTAATTGACGCTGTCTAACACCAACTGTACATAGGTCATATCTGCCCAGGAAAACCATGACCTCGTAAAATCTTTATCATTATCTGCATTAAATGATTCATGCATGCTTCCAGTCCCGCCATCAGTTTGTTCTAGCAAATCCAAAGTCTCTAGCTTTTTGCTGGTTGATGGATCAGTTAAAGCTTGGACAGCAAGTGCAATGGGCCAAACAAAGCCAGCTGGTGTGTGCTGCGAGCCAATGCCTGCAACCTTCGTACCTGAAAAGTAATACGGATTTTTACCAGAGAGAATGAATTCTCTGGTTGCTTTATATATTCCATCGTCAGGTGAGACACATCCTAAAAGTGGAAGACTTAATAATGATGGGATATTCGCATCATCAATAAATAATGAATTTCCAAGCCCATCGACTTCGTAGGCGTATCGTCCATCGATAATTGCATGCTTTTGTATGCCACTTCGTATTTCTGCACTCAGGTCAATCGATTCTGTAGTTTGAAGATTCTGGGGCAAATGCTCTAATTCGTTAAGGAAAAAGAGATTTGAAGGAACCAAATAGCCGTACACGCAGGCATCATCACTTGGACGGAAAGCGGAATAGACCATGCCGGTGTAGGCGATCGGTGCTCCGCGACCATCGTGCGACAAAGAATCATGAGGGACTTCATTGTTTCGCTTGAATATGTATGACTCGGGATCATGATGTTGTTCGAGCTTTGCAAGTCTTAGCATCACAGACAACGCTTCTTTAAATGAAGCATCAATATGATCAGTGCGGCCATATTTCTCAGTAATCATTCGGGCCAGATAAAGAACTGATGCCCATGAATCAAGCTCAAATTTTCGCTCAAAAACCCAAGGGGATTGATCTGGAAAATCTTTATGCCAACACTGCCCATTAGGAGCAGGATTAAATGCGTTTGCGTAGGGATCAATCAAGAACAGTTCTATTTGGGTTTTGCTCAATTCAATAAGTAATTGGACTACCTCTGAATGGTTGGAGTTCAACAGCGGTGCTACCTGCCAGGTTGAATCCCTTAGCCACATGGCTGGAATGTCGCCGGTGATTATGAATGGAGTCCCGTTTTCTCGACGGGTTAAACTCTTGCCAAATAATGAATCTATGGCCCTTGAAACTCGGTTAAATCGAGAAGCTGATATTTGAGCATCTAATCCAGGAAATACTTCTCTGGCTGTTAAATTCACGGGAAAAACTTTTGGTTAGGCGTAAAACTCAGCGGCCAAAATTTCAACTGAGATCTCGCGACCGTTAGGTGCTGTGTAAGAAACCTTTGCGCCAATTTCCTGATTGAGCACCGCTGAACCTAGTGGAGACTTTTCGCTGTACACATCTAAGTCGCCAGATGAAATTTCACGTGAACCAATTAAAAACTTCATTTCATCTCCAGCGATGATGGCTGTAACAACCATGCCAGCACCAACTTTTCCATCTGCACTAGCTGGTGGCGTTCCGATGTGGGCATTTTCTAGCATCTGCTTTAGCTGACGAATACGCGCTTCCATCTTGCCTTGCTCATCACGTGCTGCGTGATAGCCGCCATTTTCTTTTAAGTCACCCTCAGCACGAGCTGCTTCAATCTTTGCTGTGACTTCTTTACGACCAGGACCTTCAAGCTGTGTCAGCTCTGCCTGCAAGCGGTCTGCAGCTTCTTGGGTCAGCCATGTCTGTGTCATAAGGGGTAAAAGGTACTGGCTACTTACTTGGCGCGACAAGTTGAAACATCAGCATTTACTGCCTGACTACGCGTAGGAACCACACTGACCAGTTCAACCTTTTCTTTTCCTGCAGGGATTTCAATATCAATTTGTCCAACGATATCTTTATAGAAATCACGTGCAATTACAGTGCAGATAGTCGCTGCCTCTGGGCTTTGGCGTTCAACAAAGTATCGAACACTGACTGCCCGATCACTGTCTACGGTAAATGAAATAAGTTGAACACGAATCTCTGGCTTTGAGTGATACAAACCAGCCCATGTAATCCAGCCAACACCAACTATTGCGGTGATTAGGGCAACCGCAATCCAGCTTCGGCGTTTTTTCACGCCATAGCGGTCGTTGTAGTCAAACGGCTCTTGGGATTGCATGCCATGATTATGTCATGACTAAAGACATTGATATGGGTGCGGCCGGCTCTTTAACTGTTTCCTTGCTAGTCCTCGCTTTTGCATTCTTGATGCGAAGTTTCTATAAGCGTTTCATGGGTGTAGATCGAAGCGATGACGCCAGCAAGTAAATTCCTTACCAAAGCTTTTCAAGTGATTGCAGTTGTATTGATCGCTGCAGTTTTTGTTGGGCTTGGCATTTGGCAGCTACAGCGCGCTGCTGATTTAAAAAATAGTTTGAAAGTTGCAACAACAATTGACACAAATATGGTGCCTCTGGAATCTATTGCTACACCCCGAGTTTCTTTACCTGCAACTGCGCTGAATAAAACTGTTTTTGTCACAGGGCAGTACATTCAATACTTTAGAGCCCCTGATCAGATAGATGGAGATGGACAGCAAGCTGATTGGGAAGTCGCCCTGCTGCAAGTCAACACAAATTCAGCAATCTTGGTTGTCCGTGGATTGTGGTCTGAGCGTTTAAACAACCCGGACATTCAGCAATCGATGAAAATTGATATTGAGGGCCTGTTGGTTGCAAGCCAATATGGTGACCGTGCAGAAAATAGCCCAGGTGTAATTTCCCGTCTTGATAGCGCTGTTGTCACATCGCTCACAGATCTAGATTTATATGACGGATATGTATTAGCCAGCAGCGAATCAACCAGAACTGGATCCTTGGATCGCACCCGAGTCACACCTGAAAAGCTGACATCACGAATCCCAGGTTTCTACTGGCAGCACCTTTCTTATGTGGTCATTTGGTGGTTAATGGCCGCCGTTGTGCTGTTCCTACCCTTCTATCGTCGTAGAGTTACCCCATGAGCGGTGCGATCAAGAGATTTAGAATCATGGCGCTGGTCGCCGGAGTTATGTCCTTATTACTGTGGTGTGTCGATCTTCCTGTGGCATACCTATTTAACAATGAGGATTGGAAATCTAAGGTCGAATGGATTCCATTTGTCCATGGCTGGATCTATGCGGTGTACGTATTGACCGCAATCCAATTTGCCACAAAAGCACGCTGGTCATTCACAAAAATGCTCTGGCTAATCCTTGCCGGCACATTGCCAATCGCATCCTTCGCCGCGGAGCGCAGAGTTGTTCGCCAGTATTCGTAAATTTATTAAGTCACTTATTTACCCACTCTACGAGTGGCGTTTAGTTCGCTCCCTGGACTTTTCAAAGACCCCTCATCATGTGGGTGTCATTCTTGATGGAAATCGCCGCTGGGCTAAATCAAATCCAACGGTCAACGACCCACATGGCCACAAAGCTGGTGCTAGCAAAATCATCGATTTCTTAGGATGGTGTGATGAAGCCGAAGTAAAGGTTGTTACCTTGTGGTTGCTCTCGACCGACAATTTCAAAAGGTCACAAGAAGAGATTGATGACCTACTAAAAGTTATTGGAAATACTGTTGACGAGCTAGCGGCCACAGGTCGTTGGAACATTAAAGCTGTTGGTGCTTTAGATTTACTGCCTTCATGGTTGGCTGACAAATTAATCGCCCTTAAACCAATTCGTGATGATGGCGTCGAAGTAAATGTAGCAATTAGCTACGGAGGCCGCCGAGAAATTGTTGATGCGGTAAAGAGCTACATGGGTGAGGAAGTTGCGGCTGGACATTCATTAACCGAAGCCGCCGCCAAGTTAACTGCCGAAGATATTTCACAGTACTTATATACCGCCGGCCAACCAGATCCTGAACTATTGATCCGCACATCTGGCGAACAACGACTTGGTGGCTTCTTGCTATGGCAAAGTGCTTTATCCGAGTTCTATTTTTGTGAGGCCTATTGGCCAGATTTTCGTCGGGTAGATTTCTTACGTGCCCTACGTTCTTACTCGGTGAGACAACGCCGGTTCGGTTCATAAAGTAAACCCTAAAATTAACTTTTAACCATCGCGTGTCTGCACAAAAAACCTACCGCTCGGTTCTACCTTTTATTTGTCCGAAGCACACCCGACGATCACAATTAAATCTAGGAGTAAGCATTGGCTGCAAAAGGTCAAAAAACTAAGAAAACCTTTGTTTTAGATACCAGTGTTTTGCTCGCAGACCCCGGGGCGTTGTACAGATTTGCCGAACATGAAGTCA
>JBILJK010000011.1:0-17820 GCA_044377285.1 Candidatus Planktophila sp. | reverse complement strand
AATTGAGTTTGTCTTTTAGGCCACGCATTAGATCAAGAATTTCAGCCTGAACAGTTACATCCAGGGCAGTTGTAGGTTCATCTGCAACAAGCAGTGCAGGATCACAAGCAAGTGCTTGAGCGATCATCGCGCGCTGGCGTTGACCACCTGATAATTGGTGCGGATATTTATTAATTGAGCCTGCTGGATCTGGAATATCCACCAAAGTTATTAATTCCAAAGCGCGAACCTGAGCTTCTTTTGGACCCATGTCAAAGTGGTTGCGTAGCGTTTCTACAATTTGATATCCAATTGTGAACAGAGGATTCAAAGCGGTCATTGGCTCCTGGAAGATGTATGCAACTTCTTTTCCACGGAATTGACGCAATACGGTTTGCTTGGCGTTGAGCATCTCTTCGCCCTTGACCTTGACACTACCTGCCATGCGAGCATTTGAAGCAAGCAAAGACATAAGACCGAGTGCAGTTGTTGATTTACCAGATCCTGATTCACCCACAATGGCAGTGACCTTGCCTGCAGCAAGACCTAGATTCATATCAATAACTGCTGGATACCAAACTCCGTCTACCCAGAAATCAACATTAAAATCAGAGACTTCAAGTACATTTTTTTCAGCCATCGTTACTCACCAGCCTTAATCTGAAGTTTCGCCTGAAGACGATCCCTCTTTGTGATTCGACGACGTTGACGTGGATCAAATGCATCACGTAAACCATCGCCAATGAAGTTAACGCATAGCGCGATTGAAATAATGAAGAAACCTGGCCACCAGAAGAGCCATGGACGTGTTGTAAAGGATGATTCATACTGGGCGATCAAAAGTCCAAGTGAAACATCTGGAGGGACAACACCAAAGCCAAGGTATGACAGTGCTGTCTCGGTCAAGATGGCACCAGCCATAATCAAAGTGATAACAACGATGATCTGACCGACCGCGTTAGGCAAAATGTGCTTGAAAGTGATTCGAAGATTAGATGCCCCGGCCACACGCGCAGCGTCGACAAACTCCATTTCACGCAATGAGAGGAATTGAGCACGCACTAAACGAGCTAATCCTGTCCAGCCAAGAACTCCGAGAAACAGCGCTAGGTACAGTGGGCCAACTTTGCCTGCAGCCTTACCAATAACTGCGGCAATAATAATTGACGGTACCGTCTGAATGAAGTCGACCAAACGCATCAAAAAGGCGTCAACTTTTTTACCGTAGAAGCCAGAGATAGATCCGACAACAACACCAATAAATCCAGCAACCGCGCCAATCACAAACATGATCATCAATGATCGACGTGCACCGTTCATTACAAGTGCAAAATAATCACGACCGATGTCATCTTGGCCAAATGGGTGTGTTCCCAATCCAAAGGCACCTGAAGTTGGATTAAGTGACAACGTTGGACATCCAGTGGTTCCACCTGGGCAATCTTCATAGCGAAGCTCTGGAATGTCTTCAACTGTCCACTTCCACCAACCCGGAATGCGAATAGGACCAACCTTGGTATCAAGAGAGGTCATCACAAAGAGAATGATGGATGCAAAAGTTACTAGAGCAATTACGGCTGCACGGTGATGGAAGAAACGTCGACGAACAATCTGGCCTTGGCTTAAGCCTTCGACCTCTTTGTTAGCAATAGCATTTTCGCCACCGGCTAGAATTTCACCTGTTGATTTTTCTTTACGTCCGAATAGTTTCATGGCTACTTGCCCAATCTAATACGTGGATCGAGAGCTGAATACACTAAATCTGCTAGTAAGTTTCCAGAAATAACCAAGATCGATAGCAGCAAGTTCACACCCATCAACAAATTAAGGTCGTAGCTATTAATCGCCTTGATACCTAGAGTTCCCATTCCTTGCCAGCCAAAGACTCGTTCTGTGATCACTGCACCACCGATTAAGCCAACAAACTCACCGACAAAAAGGCTAGAAAGAGGAAGCATCATGTTTCTAAAGGCATGTCGAGTGATCACTACTCGTTCATTGAGTCCCTTGGCTCTTGCTGTACGAATGTAATCTTGATTAAGAACCTCTAGTAGCGCACCACGTGTGAAGCGGATCCAGCTCGCCAAGGAGATTAAAATCAAAGCCAAAGTAGGAAGAACCAAGTGCATGATGATGTCTAAGTTATTAAGCCAGAAATCATCGGTTACTAACTGATCTTTACGCTGACCATAGGTTGGTACTGGGCGACCGTTAACCGCATCGGTTGCTCGATAGTCATCCCAGCTCTGCATGATTCGATCAGCAAAAATCAAAAACCCGCTCACGATTCCAGTGATTATGGCGGTTCGGGCAATTGGGCCACGATCGATCTTGCTGTAAACACGAGACAAGCCTAAACCTGACAAAACGATCAGTACGATCAACATGAAAATTGCAAAATAAGAGATAACGTTATTGAAGATCCACTGTGCAGGGTAATACCAGGCAACGGCTAAGCCGGCCATGGTCAGCGCTGCTTTTTTAGCAGCTGAATTACTCAAACCCGTTGAAATCGCAGTGACTCCAAAGGCAATTCCGACAGATAGTAATCCAATCAAAATAATTCCGAGACCTGGGTTTAGATACCAATCTGTTAGATCAATGGCCCACAAAATTACAAAGCTAGTAGCAAATGCTCCGCCGAAAACACTCCAGAATCTCTTTCGCTCGCCACCAAAGAGAGAGCTCCAGAAAATTCCCGTGAAGATGGAGAATATAATCATCCACTTTATTGGGATGTTTGGTTCAAACAGGAAGTTGTTAAATTGAATAGCCATAAACTCTTTAAGGAGTACGGCTACCCAGAAAATTGGAAGTGAGTACAACAAGAATGCAAGAAATGTCATTCCATAATCAAAACGGCTGTACTGGCGAAGTGCAGAAATAATCCCTAGAGCAAGTCCGAACAGAAGCGCAGTAATTGTCGCTACTAAAACAAGGCGAACTGTTACAGGGATCGCATATGCAAGTTCCTCTTGGACGGTGGATGCTTCGCGAGTCATCCCCAGGTTTAAGTTACCGACAAATATTCCAAGGACACCCTTGAGCCACAGGAAGTATCGAATCGGTGGTGGGACATCAAGATTCAAATCACGCGTTAAAGCGATAATCTGCTGGCGGGCACCATCATCATTGCTAAGGCGTAGCTCACCTAATGGATCACTTGCGTAGGCTGCAAGGTTGTACACCAAGAAGCTCGACCCAAATAAAATCATTATCGATACGCCGATTCGACGCAGGATGTAGTTCAGCATGTAAAACTCCTAGCAATTATTGTTTGAAACGCCTCAGTAAAATTTATTTCAACTGGCACATAGTAGCGCGAACGGCACTTGATTTTTCAACCAAGTGCCGTTCGCTCATTACTATTTTCCCGCTTTAAAGCGGAGCTAACAGCTCAAAAATCAAGCTATTAGTATGACCACTCCCACCAGTTCCAAACAACGTCATCTGAAAGTGGTGACGGTTTGATTCCCTTGAGGTTCTTGTTTACTGCAGTAACTGCTGGGTGCAGGAATACTCCAGATGTAAGACCCTCTGCGTGGATGATGCGCTCCGCTTGGATAATTGTTGTAATGAATGTGCTGTTGCTCATTGGAAGTTGCAACTTGTTTAGGATTGCATCCAATGCTGGCAAGTTAATTCCATTACGGTTATTTCCTCCGCCAAGCTGGAAGTTTGCATTTGATCCAGCTTGTGTAACTGCTGATGGGCAGTATGCGTAGAACTGTACATCGTATGTAGATAGCTGAATCTTTGGAGACCATGAAGCCTGTACATCTCCAACTAGATCAAAGCCAACCTTGAGTGCGTTTGCCTTAGCAAGTGCGAACTCTGCTGCACGACGTGCGTTGTTACCTGGAACAAGTACGTTCACCTTAACTGGGTTGTTTGGACCTGCAGTTGGGTAGTGCTTGCGCAACAAGCTCTGAGCTTTTCTGTTCAGTGCTTCCTGTGTGCCCTGGTAGTAACCTGCTCCGTTGTTAGCAACTAGACGCTCGTAGCCATCAAAGCCCGGTGCGATGAAAGTTGATCCCAAGATAGGTGCATTTGGGTTAATTGGCTTAATTAACTTCTCGTTGATTTCTTCACGTGGAACAGATAGTAGGAATGCGCGACGTAGATCTGCACCCTTTCCGCCGTGTCCCTTGAAGATTCCGTTGTAATCAGGTTGTCCTGGTGCAGCGTTTACACGTGTATCCCAGTGCTCGTAGCAAGCGTTAATTCCACCGATTAGGTTAACGTTTGAAAGCTTCTTCAATGCAGCTACAGCATCTGCTGTTGGCTGACCTGAGTAAATGTCAAGCTCTCCATTTGCAAGTGCCTGTGCAGCAGCAGTTGAATCACCAATGAACTTGAAGATCACTGTGTCGATAGTTCCGCTGAGCTTTGGACCTGAGTTGTACTTAGGGTTGACCTTAAGAGTTACAGATGACTTAGTAACTGCGCTGTCAACAGAGAATCCACCGTTACCTACGAATAGGAGTGGGTTAGTTGAGTCATTTACTTCAGTGATGTTGTAAGCCTCTGACCACACCTTACCGATTGACTTCAGAACAGCTGTGTTCTTTGTGTTGTATGCAGCAAAGAAACGATCACGAGCAGCTTCGTTATCCTTAACTGATTGCAGACCCTTCTTTCCTTCTGCAAGAAGAACAAGTGAGTGCACTGGTGATGGTCCTGGACCATATAGATCCCAGTTAGCAATTCTCTGCTTGAACTGAAGAGTCAATGTCATCTTGTCAGCTGAAAGAACTGGCTGTCCGACAATGTTGTCGCTGTAAGTTCCACCATAACCGTTTGAGTTAAACGCTGGGACTTCGTCGCTATCAGGATCTCCAAGGCCAGCAGCCTTTGAGTATGTGTTGCTTGATAGAACGTGTGACATCAAAAGATCTACTCCAGTGATTGGAGTTCCATCAGACCAAACAAGGCCCTTGTTTACTGTGTATGCAATTCTGAAATCAGTTGCACCGTTCTTTACGATCTTGAAATCACCGAATGTTGTGTTGCGAACAACGTTCTTCTTGTCGTTGATGTACAAGAAACCAATGCCAGTTAGATTTCCTACCTTGCCATTGATAGTCAAGTTTGTGTCAGGTGTACCTGAGTTAAACGATGTTAATGAGTTTGTATCGTGAATCACGATAGTTGAACGTGTTGCAGCTTGAGCTGGTGCAAGCAGTGAAACTGCTAACGCCGCTGATGCTGCAGCTGCGAGCGCAAACTTTGCGCTACGTGTGAACTTCATATAGATCCTCCTTGAGGGTGTAAGAAAAGCGTCTGTGGAGAGTCGACCTGCCCCATAGGCGCTTTTGGTGGTGGAAGTCTGCCTTAATGAACGGCAAATGAGCAAGAGGTAAACAATGTCCCTAGGCGCAGATTTATAACGGTCATGTAAAGATTCACCGTAAATGGGGTGATTTCTGGCTTAATCGGCAGGCTTGTACTGAGCCTCTGCCCGAGCATGATCAATGGCTTTTGTGGTCAGGCGAGGAGCGGCAAAGATGAAGATCAAGATCCCCAAGACTGCTCCCGTTAAATAGGGGGTGCGCAGGGCCATTTCTCGGGGTACAAAGTATTGAGCAATTGTCACTATTGCCCCACCGAGAAACATTCCTATAGGAATCGAACCCCACCCAAAGAATCTATACACACTATTTACTCGACCTAACAGATGGGTAGGAATAATGCTTTGGCGAAGGGAAACAGTGATTGTGTTCCATAAAATTGAAAAGAATGATTGAAAAAGTAAAACAACCCAGACCACTTGCCAACTATGTGTTGTGCCAACAATTACCGCACCGATTGGTCCCATGGCAAGTGAGAGCCATAAGGATGGTCCGCTTCCAATCTTCTCTGAAATCTTTGGGGCAATTAACCCACCCGCAATTCCTCCCACGGCACCTGCAGTTCCTAAGACTGCAAAAACAAAGACAGAGGTATTGAGAACTTCTTGGGTGTACAAAATAAATGTTGCAGCCACCATTGTTCCTACGAGATTTAGGGCTCCTAAAATAATTGCCATCGGGCGCAACAGACTGTGTGCCCATAACCATCGAAAGCCTTCTTTGATTTCGGACTTAAAGTTAATTTTTTCGCGAGGCTTTTCCGCCACAGGTTTAAAACTTCCAGAAATGCTTGCGATTAATGCCACCGCCACAAAAAAGGAACCAGCATCGACAAAGAATGGCAAGTAAATCGCAATCCCAATCAGCAGCGAGCCAAGTGGTGGCCCGATGAAACTATTTGTTAATGCTTCAGCAGACCACATGCGGCCATTAGCCTTTTCAAGGTTTTCAGCTTCAACAACACTTGGCATCAAAGTTTGAGCACTGTTATCTCTCAATACTTCCGCTAAACCAAATAAGAATGCGGTGATCACCAGAGTTATGTATAGCGGCCAATTAGTTTCTAAATCGGTGATGGAGGATAAATCATTAAGAGAAGGCAAGGAGTCCTTATTGAGCAAAACAATGGCTCCAACTATCAGTGTCAAAACTCCGCGAATAGCATCCATGGCAACTATTAACTTTCGGCGATCAAATCTGTCGGTAATTACTCCTGCATGCAAAGTGAATATCAACCACGGTAGACGCGAAGCAAAACCTGCTGCAGCAATTAGTAACGGCGAGCGCGTTACTGCCGATGCAACCCACGGGTATGCAACCCCAGATATTCCATCGCCCAAATTAGAAATCGCAGTGGCGCTCCATAAACGCCAATAGGAAGAGCCCAGCTTTTTCGACATAAAAGTACTTTACTGCGAAGGCTTGGCGGTCTCAGAGACATTGAGGAAGAATTTTATTGATAAGAACGCAATGGTCGTGGCGATCACGCCGCCCACATACATCGGCAACCGCAAGCTGTAATGCGCCAGAACTCCCCCTAACAATGATCCGATCGGCATCATTCCCCAGACCAAGGTGCGACGGGTTCCATGAATGCGACCATAAAGCTCATTAGGAATAACTGTTTGGTAGGTAGCCATCAGCAGGATGTTCCATTGTGAAATTGCAAAGCCTCCGAAGGTAGCAAGTGCCACGAAAATGTAAATATTGGGAGAAAATCCCTGAAGCAATAAGACAATAGAGCTTGAAGTTATGCCAAAGGTCATCACATTGCTGCGGCCTAGTTTCTTGGACAAGCGCGGAGCAACAAATGCGCCAGCAATGGCCCCAATGCCTTGGATGGTGAGTATGACACCAAAGAGTTGCTGCGGAAGTTCTAGTTCTTTAATGATGAACAAGACCATCGTTGCAGTGCCCATTGAGTAACACACACCAATTGATGCTGTTGTAACAACTAGTCGCCTCAATGCTTTTTCGGTGTATAGGTATTTGATTCCAAATTTCATATCTGCAACAAACTTTTTCTTTTCTTTTTCAACATCATCTGTTCGAACATCTTGTAGATATTTGATAGGAATCGATAAGGCCAGCAAAGCTGCCACTGCCAAACCAAGGCTATTGATAAAGAAAGGCAGCGAAATAGCGATGGCATATATGAAGCCGCTAAGTGGCGCACCAACAAAACCTTGAATAACTGTTTCAGAAATTTGTAGACGTGAATTACCCTTTTCAAAGTTTTTTTCTTCCACAATTTGCGGGATCAAGGACTGGGCGGTCGTATCAGCTGCAACTTCGCACACACCGAAAACAAATGAGGCAAAAAGTAGCCAATAAATTGTTACGTGATCTGTGGCAATTAAAACCGCAAGTAAACCAACTATGGCGCTTCGTGTGGCATTAGCACCGGCCAAAATAAAGCGGCGGTCAACGCGATCGACTAAGACGCCAATTGGAATTGCAAAGAGCAGCCAAGGCAGCATCACCATTGCGCCAATCGCTGAAATCAAGACGGTGCTGTCAGTCAGTCTAATTGCAAGAAGAGGAGCGGCAGCAATTAGAATTCCATCAGAGAGATTGGAAACAATGCTTGATGCCCACATGCGATTAAATGCTGGACCCATGCGTGCAACCTTATATGGCAACAATCGCTTTCGAACTGCCTTAAATAAGTAGCAGCTTGCGTGCCTTTTCTACGGCAGAATGGCGGCCATCTACTTGTAACTTGCGATAAACATTGCGCAAATGGGTCTTCATTGTGTTCTGCGAAATATGAAGTTGTTTTGCAATTGCACTAATGGGGTTACCGGTTGTCAGGTGCTTCAAGATCTCAAGTTCTCGATTGGTCAATTTCTCTTCAAGAGCACCGGTATCTTGATTTGAATTCTTAATCCGCTCTGACATCTCGTGCACCACGCTTTCTATGAAGATAGTTGGCTTAGCTGCAGCAGCTTTTACCATGATTGGATATAGCCTGTTTTGGCGAACAAAGTATTCGTGATACCCAACTTCGGCCCCAAGATCTAGGGCTGTTCGAAGATAGTTAAGTGCCACATTTTCTTGATCAAGATTGATAGTTGCTTGATACAAAATTTTATTGACTCGCTCGCGCGGAGTTGTTTCAGGCATCTGGGCTACTAGAGCATGAATGCGCTTTGGATCTGCTTCAAACTTTAAGTTCATATCAATTTGGCGGACCATTTCTATCTTCGGCATCCGTTGCAATAACTCGTCAGCGCGCTTCCAGTCATTTAATACAAATCGCAAAAAGATATCCGTGACGTCAATGATCCAACCCAGTTGATTTGGAGTCTGAAGCTGCTTGTGTTTTTCACGCTGTACTGCAAGCTCATCAACTACATGATTTATTCGACCTTGTGTTATTTGTATTCGCGAGCGAGTACCGAAACCCATAAAGTACCAAGGCCAGATTTGTGCTGCTTCGGCCCTATGCTCAATTTCACTTGAAGTTTCAATCGCTTTTTCCAATTGAGAAAGTTCAAGTTGGCATCTAGACAAAACCAGTTGCGCATCAAATGGTGCGGTGATTCCTGAGTATCCGTTGTTTTCAGCTTGAGCAATCACTATCGATGCAAGCTCTGCAGCCTCAAAAAATCTTCCTTCGCACCACAGTGACATTGATGTCATGCAGCCAATGTGATACCCAGTAATTACTTGATTATTGCCATCCTGAAATTCCTTGGCTCGAAGCAGTGAAGAAGCAACCAACTCTGCATCGTCGTAGATATACCCGATATCGGCTTGCACTCGTAGGAGTGCGATTTTATCAACGTTTTCAATTCCAGCTACGCCATAGTCTTTTTCCAACGCACTACTAATGAGCACCCGCGCGCGTTCAAAATCTCCTCGAGCAAAGTGCACATGGGACAAAATCATTGCTGCTAGCTGTGTAACGAACTCTGCTTGCGCATCTTGATCTGCCACATAATTTAGTTCTGCCGCGATTCCTTCTGCTGTTCTAAAATCCAAATTAACTAAATGTCCCACTGCTTCGATCGTCTTCCTAATTAACACACCAGTTTGGCTCTCGTCTGCTCCAAAGTGCGCCCAACGAATAATTTGATCACCACGTCCAATTGCAGCCATGTCTCGAATCGAAGTCCTTAGAATTTCGGTTATCTGATCAATGTTTCCAACTTTTAAGATGTGATCTAGGGCTGCTAGGGGTGCACCATTTGCAATAAAGTGTTGGGCTAGCTTTTCATGTGTAGATACGTCTTGTATAGCTTGACTATTGCGAATCTCCTGAAGCACCGGAAACATGATTGGACTGATCCTGTAGTTTCGTTGAAATCCTGATGAAACTGAAACAAACATTCCATCAGTGGCCAGCTTGTTAATGTAGGTTTCCGAAAAATCCTTACCTAAAATAATTGCAGCAATTTCTAGATCAAACTCTTCAACTATTCCAAGCTTTAACAGCTGGTGCTTATTTTCATCATTTAATGAATTAAAGGACTCTAATGCTAAAATCCCCAATGGGTTTGAGGTTTCAACTGCCTTAAATTCACTATCCACGACACCACGCGAAATATTTTTTGCCATCATTTGGACGGCAGCGGGCCAGCCATTGCACTTGATTAAATGCTTTGAAACCTTCCAATCATTGTGGTCCAAGCCATTTAGTTCGCAAATAACGGTGGTTTCTTCATGTGAAAACTTTAACTCTTGACTCGTGATCAGACATAAGTTTCCAAGACTTGCATACCGTGCCAGTGATGTCGCTGGGGTTACTCTTCTAATGATTACAACATGGACATTGCTGGGCAGACTATCTACTAATACCTGTGCAAATGGTGTGATCTCTTCTGCATCTGCGGGGCCGTTATCAATGACAAAGTTAAAGTCTTCATTTACTGCGCTAGCTTCACGAACCATAAATTGGATGCAGCTATCTGGTGATAAAAATCTTTCACTTTCAAAATCAACACCGAATTTCGGCAAAACATTTCGAACCGCCTGCACAATATGGGCAAAAAACATTTGTGGTGAATCATCAGGATCGACAGCACACCAAATTGTTGGTCGAGTTTGCGCATGCGCCCATTCGGCCACCAGCATTGTCTTTCCGTATCCAGCAGGAGCAGCAACAATGGTTGCACCGGGCATATTGGTTTCAAAGAGGTCAAAAAGGTGCTTTCGGGATAGGAAACTGGCCGGAACAACTGGGGCTACCGTGCGGGCGAGATTCACCCCTGGGATTACACCGCGTTTCATGCACAAAGGGTGATGGCTAACCCGTGCATAATCAAGGTTGCCTCACCCCATATGGGGTGAGATGTACAGGTTATTTCTTGGTGACGGCTTTACGCCAAATTGCGCTTGATTTGATCTGCGTGATTGTTGGCATGGCGCGTGTAGTTCTCAAGCCAGCGCTTCAATGAGTACTCGCCTGCTTCGCTATGAGTTCCAGCCAACTCTAACTGTTCAGGTTTTAATCGCTTGATGATGTCTAATGATGCAGCACGCACAGCGGTGAACACTGCAAGCGAGTTTTCTATTGGCAATTCTGTATAACCAAGGGTTGAATCCTTTGCCCACAAATTTTCGTCGTATCCCTGAATGACTGGGTTTGGTTCTGCCACTAATCGGCGAAGGCGCGCATATGACTGAGCTTCACTATCTGCGCAGTGGTGAATTACTTGGCGAGAGCTCCAATTTTCACCATCATTTAAATCTAACTTATCTGCGGGAACTGAAGCTGCGATGTGCAAAAACTCTTTGGTCGCCGCCTCATATGCTGCAGCGATTTCTTGAATATTAGTTGTCATAATTTTTACTGTGGGAACTCGCCCTTAACTAAGAAGTACACACGGCGGGCAACGGCAACAGCGTGGTCAGCAAAGCGTTCGTAGTAACGACCCAGCAACGTAAGGTCAATAGCAGATTCGATGGTTATTGCCCCACCGCTGTTGGTGATTCCAATAATTACCTTCTTGTGCAATTCATCCATCTCGTCATCATCTTTTTCAACCTGCAAAGCCATGTCGGTATCACGCGTCGTGATTACTGTTGCAACCTTTGTTGCCAGCTTTTCTGCAACATGCCCCATTTCAGTAAAGGCTAAAACTAAATCAGCAGGGACTGCGTTGCTTGGGTGGCGAAGTCGCGCGACCTTTGCAATGTGGTGTGCAAGATCTCCCATGCGTTCTAAATCAGCGCTCATACGTAGCGCAGTTATCAGAGCGCGAAGATCTGAAGCAACTGGTTGTTGACGGGCGATGATGTCAATGATGCGGGCATCTAGTTCGTGCTGGTAGTCATCGATTCTTACATCTGTTGCAATTACCTCTTCAGCAAGATTGAGATCGGCAGACAACAGTGCTTTAGAGGCCTTAACAATTGATTCAGAAACCATGTTTGTAAGGTCGACCAAGGACTGCGAGACATTGTCTAGCTCGTCCTGAAACGCTGATCTAATAAGGGCCATGGGTTCAACCTAAGGCTCAATGATTAACATACGCAAACCATTGGGTTAACGGGCGGTTAACTGGGGTTTTGGGGCGATAGAGTTTCTGCATGAGGTTAAAGCGCCGGGTTATAGATGAGGCTACAGACCCTCGCCTACTACCAGAGATGCTTATAAAGACCCTAAATAACCTCGATGGAGATGCCCTGGTCTTGTCCCCAGGTGAACAGCCAATTTTTGCATCATCTGGAATTGAACGGTTAGGAATTTTAAAAGACGGGCGAATCGATAGCCCAGAGTTGTTAGCCACAATAAGAGTAGTACGCCGTACAAATACAAAACACACAGGCCGCATAGATATTCCGCGTGGGCCAATTGGCGAAGGAATTCATGAATTAACGGTAAACATTTTTCCATTAACTGAAAGCGATCTAGTAATCGTTCTCATTTCAGATGAGAGTGAAGCTCAGAGAGTTCATGAAGTTCGTCGTGACTTTGTTGCAAATATTTCGCATGAACTAAAAACACCTATCGGTGCGCTGTCATTGTTAAGTGAAGCGGTGCTAGGCGCAAAAGATGAACCCGAAGCGGTCACTATGTTTGCAACGCGCATGCAATCAGAGTCAAAACGTTTGACGGATTTAGTTCAGGAAATTATTAACTTATCCCGCATTCAAGATTCAGATCCGCTCCAACTTGCCGAAGAAGTAGAAGTTGGATACCTAGTCAAAGAGGCGATTGATCAAAGTCAGATCAACGCCGAAAACAGACACATCACAGTTACTTTTCAGGAAGAAAAGAATCTGTCTGTGTGGGGTGATCGAGATCAATTAACGATGGCGGCTCAAAATCTCATTGATAACGCCATCAATTATTCTCCAGAAAATACAAAGGTAGCCGTGACAAGCAAGTTGGTTGATGGCATTGTTGAAATTTCAGTCACGGATCAAGGCATTGGAATCCCTGAGTCAGATCTATTAAGAATCTTTGAACGTTTCTACAGAGTCGATCCAGCGCGATCTCGCCAAACAGGTGGCACCGGCTTGGGTCTTTCAATTGTTAAACACGTTGCATCTAAGCATGGCGGCGATGTGAAGGTCTGGAGCGCAGAAAATATCGGAAGTACATTCACCTTACTTTTGCCAATTTATAACAACCAAGCGGAGGCCAACTAATGTCCAAGATTCTCATCGTAGAAGATGAAGCATCGTTTTCCGAAGCACTGGCTTTCCTGTTAGGCAAAGAGGGTTTTGAGACTTTGGTGGCTGAAGATGGACGCAAAGCCCTAGAAATCTTTGCAAAAGAGGGTGCAGATTTAATTCTTCTTGATCTCATGATTCCTGAAGTCTCAGGTGTTGAGGTTTGCCGAACTATTCGCACAACTTCGCAGGTGCCAATCATTATGTTGACAGCAAAGGATGCTGAGATCGATAAGGTCGTAGGACTTGAACTTGGCGCAGATGATTATGTAACTAAGCCTTATTCATCGCGCGAATTAATCGCTCGAATCAAAGCGGTATTGCGCAGAGGCATTTCAGATGATGGTTCGATTCAAGATCAGGATCTGATGGAAGTTGGACCAGTAAAGCTCAATATTGGTAAGCACCAGGTTTCAGTAAATGGTTCTCCTGTTTCTCTTCCACTCAAAGAGTTTGAGCTGCTTGAGTTCCTGATGCGAAATTCGGGCCGTGTTCTTACACGCTCACAATTAATTGATCGTGTGTGGGGCGGGGATTATTATGGAGATACAAAGACTTTAGATGTTCATATTAAGCGCCTACGTGCCAAAATTGAAGCAGATCCTGCAAATCCAGTTCTTATTCAAACGATCCGCGGACTTGGATACAAACTAGAAAACATCTAGTTAGCACTCTTCCTAATCATTCGTTGGTGAAACTTGCCTGGCTGGCGTGTACTTGGTGTGTCCTCGCCCATCTTTATAAAACCCAATTTTTCATAAGCTGCAATAGCGCTGTAGTTGTCTATCCACACACCTAATCCTTGAACCTGCCACCCTCTGTCTTGTTCATCGACAAAGTTCATCATGGCGCGCAACAGCCCTTTTCCGCGATAGGCAGGATCGCTCCAACATCCGCCAATCCAGCATGTTGCTCCGAAATCACCATCTAGTTTTTCAACCGACAACATCGCTGCATCAACTCCATCAATAGATGCAACTAGAAAATCTAACTTTTCAAACTTCTCTCGCCATGCATTCTCGTCCTCGGCACTCTCAATCTCATAAGTTCCTCCGAAGGCCTCAGGATTAACACTTAGAGATTTAAGTCGTATTGTGCGCAGGCGCTGCCACTCATTTGGATGAATAATCTCAACGAGAATATTGTGGCTCATGCTCAAATCATGCCATCTGCATGCACAATGAGGTAAATGAATAGACTGCTTAAATGTTGGTGACAATGTCAAAGGCAGCCGTTAAGGCCCGCGCACTTGTCATAACGATCTGGATAGCACTCACCGTTTTTGGGTTATATGGAGCGACTATCCTGGATCAATTTCTAACAACATCATTGTCAGTACCAGGTAGTTCATCTGCAGCGGCCAATGAAATCCTCAACAAGCAATTCAAAGCAAACACCGAAGGCACTTTTACGGTGATGTATAAGTACAAGCAGGCAAGTACTGATCAGATAGCTAATTTCAAAATAGCTACTGCTCGTGCGTCTCGGGTCATCCCTGGCTCGGAAATAACTAATGAAAAAGCCTTTGCTGGCACTTTATATGCAAATATCGGAACACCCTTTGAACTCAAAGAGGCAGCCACATTTACAGAAGTACTGCGTGACGAACTGATTGCACAAGGGCTGACAGGTGCTCTAGTGACTGGTCCCCCCGCAATTGAAAGTGACGTGGTTCCAATACTTTCTAGTGATCTTCGCAAAGGTCAAATAATTGCAGTCGTACTCGCAATTCTGTTGCTCATTGCAACACTTGGATTTTCGTGGGCGGTCTTGATTCCTCTGCTTTTTGCATTAGCAACAATTTCTACAACACTTGGGATTATTTATTTACTTGCCCACAAGTTTCTGATGGTTCTGTACGTTCCAAACATCGTTGAACTGATCGGCTTAGGTCTTGCAATTGATTACTCCCTGCTTATGGTCCATCGCTATCGGCGCGAACTAGGCCAAAGCGAAGATCCAATTGTGCAAACTATGAAAACTGCAGGCCGTACCGCTGTTATTTCAGGATTCACTGTTGCTTTGGGCTTAGCAACATTGTTGTTGGTGCCAGTTCCATTTGTTCGATCAATAGGGCTTGCTTGCTTGGTTCTACCCCTTGTGTCAATCCTTGCCGCTATCACTTTACAACCCATTCTTTTATCTATGTTGGCAGCAGCACCAAAGAGTGGATTTAAGGGAGCACTTGAGTTTTCCTTTGATCGTCTTACAAATTTTGCAATTGCCAAACCTGGCAAGGTCTTTGCATCAACATTCATCGCTCTTTCAATTCTTGTGTCCGCTCTTTTGTGGTTGCAGGTAACTCCGAGCTCGCTCAGCGCAATCCCTGCTCACCTAGAGTCGGCACGAGCGCTAAATAGCGTTACTGACAAAGTAGGTATTGGAGTAATTACTCCCCATGAAATAGTTGTTGATCTAGGCGCAGATGCGGGTTCACCGGATGTTTCAGTAATTCGATTTGAGTTTGCAAAGAAAATAGCAGCTAACCCAGAGGTATTCTCAGTAGCAAGCGGTGAAAAGTGGCCCTATATAGATGCTTCAGGCCGATACCTGCGGATCTACGTGTTTGGTCACCATGATCTTGGCTCAGATCAAACAAAGCAATTAGTAGGTCAACTACGGGATGAATACATTCCCAATTCAGGATTTCCGGCAGGGGTAAAAATCTACCTTGGTGGGGCACCAGCACAAGGTGTGGACTTATTAGATGCAATCAAATCGTCACTGCCAATGATTATTTCTCTCATTGTGTTGATTACATTCTTAATTCTTGTAAAAATATTCCGGTCAATAGTTCTTGCCGTTAAAGCCATAATTCTTGATCTGATCTCAATAGCTGCCTCCTTTGCAGTATTAGTTTTAACCTTTAAATTTGGAGTTGGCACATATCAACTTGAGCAATTAGAAGCATGGGTGTTGATATTGCTCTTTGCTATTTTGTTTGGACTTTCGATGGATTATGAAATATTCATTGTTTCCCGAATGCGAGAAGCATGGGATCGTGGAGCAAGCAATGAAGAAGCAATCCGCGAAGGTATGCGAAATTCTGGAACAGTTGTAACTGCATCTGCGCTAATTTTTATCACGGCCCTGACTGGATTAATAACAGGGCACTTTGCTGGGCTGCAGCAATTAGGTATTGGGCTTGCTGCTGGCGTTTTGATTGATGCAACAATTGTTCGCGGGCTGCTATTACCAAGTGCAATGGTCTTGCTAGGTAGATGGAATTGGTGGTTACCTGCGCAAGGAAAACCCCGCCTCTGACATAAGTCAAAGACGGGGGTCTGTCCCAGAAGAAGTTACTTAACGATCTTTATCGCAAAGTAAACGGTAGGAATTTGATAACCAAGTGCTAAACCTGGAAGATCATTTTCTGATGTAAGGATCGGCACCATTCCATATGGTGTGTTGGCAAATGATGGCTGCTGTGTGTAGAGCAATGGGCGCATTGAAATAATGTGCGTTCCAACGCCTCCTAAAGCCTTTAAATGAACTACTAGGTAGCCATTTGAATTAAACCCACAGCCATAGCCGACGTAGCTGTTGTCATAGGCAACAGCCAATGTGTTGTCCATCTGGGTCCAGCCAACGCCCTTCATGCTCAGAGTGAACTCTTCGCCTTCCTTGAATGTATATGTTGGAATTCCTTGTCCACCACGTTGAAATGCATCAACAGAGCCGGATAAGTCTGCTTTTGCAACGCCAAGTGTTAGAACTTTTCCATTTTTATCAAGGAGCGGTTGGATACTCTCTTTCACATAAAACACCTGTTGAGCTTCGACAACATTGCCCAGTTTGATCTGAATAACGTGGTACCCGCCCAAGTGATCAGGAATAGTGACCGCTTTGTTAACAGTTCCATCTGTTATATCAACAGTTCCGAGTGGAATTGGGTTGTACACCCAACATGTACCTGTTGTGCAGTTCACGCGATTGCCAGTAACTGTTGACCACACAATTGTGTGGACACCCTTAGTTGGAATCCCTGAAACTTTAATTGTTGTTGTACTTCCAACAATTCCTCGATCAGGGGTCAGACTCATTACAGCCTTAGTGTCAGGGTCTAGGCCTGCATCTGACAATGTCGTACGTTGATCAACAGTTGGAGTCATCAGCTTTGGATAGATCACATACGGCTTAAATATTCCATTGTCTTTTGTGACTGTAAATGTACCCATCTCACTATTGGCAAATGGGACCGGAGATTGCATCGCATTTAAATAGGAAAAACTAATCGCTTCATTGGCTTGTATGAAGTGCTTACCAACTGGTCCTGTTGCAAGAATCGTGGTTGTTGCGGTTCCACGAGTCCAACGGGCTTGCATTGACCCTGTGTACTTACCGTCGTAATACAGCGCTGATCCTGCTGCATATAGTGACGGTCCAAGGCCCGTATAAGTAATTGTGATAGGTGTGCCAATTGGCCCACTTGTTGGGGAAATCTTTAATGTACGTGCAATTTGCAGGCCACCATGCGCAAGAGCAACATTATTGTTGACAGCATAAATGTCATGGACGCCACCAAAATCTGATGGGATCTTGGTCTTGTAAACAAATCCACCAAGTGCATCTGTTGAAATTGTTGCAATGACTACATTGAACTTTGTGTAAGAGGTACCCATGTAATTAACCGTGTTTGGTTGAACATCTGCGATCCAGGTCGCATCACTAGTTGACCAGGTAAGGGTGACCGGTGTATTTCCGGGCAATCCTTTTCCAGTAATGGTAAATGTATCGCCGAGTACTACCTGGTTTGGTGTTACTTCAAGATTAACCATGGTTGATGTGGTTGTGAAACTCTGTGCCGGTAAACCAGTAAATGGAAGCGGTGGCTTAGCGATTTCTTTTGGGGCAACAAGTTTGA
>JBILJK010000001.1:0-70360 GCA_044377285.1 Candidatus Planktophila sp. | reverse complement strand
TAAGCCGATTTGATAAACCAGAAATAGATCCTAAATCAATGATGATGAAATCGAACTCTGATGCTGCACGCTCCATTAACTCATCAATTCTGCCGGCCTGTTCTTGATTGATTTCAGTTAGAGATAGATAGGGGGCAATAGTTTTCCACTGTGATTTACTATTGATGTTTCGCATTGCAAGATAGGCGGCGATCGACGGTGCACGATAGTTTCCCTCAATTAGCAATGTTGATTTCTCAAGAATGCTCAGCTCCATTGCCATGTTGATTGCAAGCGTTGTGCACCCGGTGTAGCTGCCAGCAGATCCAACTGCAATCACACGTGCTTTTCGCACTGCTCGTTGTGGTGCGTTTACACCACGCATCATTGGGGACCGTACAAAGCCTCGCACCAAGGTGACTAGATCTGTAACTGATTTTGGTACCTCATAGAGATCTCTGAACTCTCCTTCCCGCTGTTGTTCGGTTGAGAAACCAATACTCTGACGAACCTTTGATGCAAGTGAATCCAGGTTTGGTTGTGAAATTCCTGGCAGATCTGAGGCAAATAATAAAAGTGCACCACGAGCTAGTTCTTGATTATTGAGGACAAATAGCTCTAATGAAGCCCAATCAATAGCTCGAAATACAACGCTCCACCCCTGTGCAAATAATGTACCTGCTATAAACCCTTCTGTTTCAGAGGCAGAAATAGCGGTTATCACTGTGGGCATTTCTAACTCAGACATGTGACCTGATTACGACTAAGCGACCTAGCGTCGTAGCGCTTAAGAGTCGAAGTACTTGTGTTTCTTCAACAGCTACAGATAATCCAATGTCGCCTCCAAAATTCTTTCCTCCATCGTCATAACTGAGCAGAGTCACTCCCCCAAGAATCAAGATTGGCTCCATCGAGTCCTCGCCGCTTTGTGTGTCTAGAACCCAATAAATGTCAACATCTTCACCAATACTCAAACCAGTTGCGACATCAACGGAGCGGACACTGATCGGTACCGCACTAGTAGACATTGCATCGATCGCTGAGGTTAAGTCACTACTGCCAATGATTTCTCCAGTGCGCATTGTTCGTGTTGCTACCATTCCAATTGGTTCAGTCTCATCACTGAGATAAAACTGCCCACTTGAATCCAAATTGAAATGGGCTAGAGAAACATCAGAAGCCGAAAGTTGATGTCCAGGTGAAATAGGCACATTGATTACCCAATAATCTGATCCTTTATTTGAAACTGTTGCAATCAGGAATGATGAAATGAATGCGGCCGCGATGAGTGTTACCGCTAACGAAAGCCGTGAAGAGCGTGTTTTCTTATGTAGAGTCATAGGAGCACCCAAACCGTATTGGTGACATCTGCTTCATCTTTATCCACAGTAGTACTTAAGTATGAGATCTATCCATACTTAAGTCTGAGGTATGTGCATGAACAGATTGCAATTGTCAGTCCATGACAACAGAAATCTCATATTCCCAGGAACCATTCTTCTCAAGGATTGATTTATCACCTATTCCAAGTGACCCAAACGAAGATTGGCAACATCTAGTACTTGAAATGTTTCGTCCTGAATTACCTTTACCAGCTGCGCAAAAGCCACGTCTTTATCTGGTTGCATCAACATTTGGCGAAGAATATGACGCTGAGTTTGCTCCGAAACCAACCTCGGCTGCAGATTTGCCAGACATCCATGAAATGACCTTTCAGTTCATTCATAATGTTGTAGAAATATGGGCTGGACGCAGATCTGCTTCACAAGTTCAAGCGATGTGTCACCACCTAATTTACGCCGATTTACAGCGAAAAGCTGGGCAGCAAAAATTAGTCGGAAGAATTAGAAAGATAAAAGTCACTGAGCCACTTGATGGCATTATCGAATCAACGGTCACGGTTCGCTATGAAGATCGATTGCGTGTTGTAGCTATTCGATTCGAAGGGCTAGATGGACGTTGGTTATGTACTGCATTAACTTTGATTTAAGTTAAGCAGCGCCACCGTGACAACGCTTGTACTTCTTGCCAGAGCCACATGGGCATTGAGCATTTCGAGAAACATCTCCCGTTGTACGGACTCCCGATTCATCTGCCGCCGTGTACTGCAATCCAGTTGCAGGCACATGCTTGGCCTCAAGACCAGGTGCAACAACTTCATTGTTTGAGCTTTCTACAGTGACTTCGATGTTAAACAAGAATCCGGCAATCTCTTCTTTGATTGCATCCATCATTGCTGCAAATAAGTCAAAGCCCTCTTTTTGATACTCAACAAGAGGATCACGCTGTGCCATTGCACGTAGCCCAATACCCTCTTGCAGATAATCCATCTCGTACAAATGCTCACGCCATTTACGATCTAGAACAGAAAGCAATACCTTGCGCTCTAGTTCTCGCATAACCTCTTCACCGAGTGATTCTTCGCGCTGTGCATAGGCTGCCTTGCAATCATCAATAACACGAGCAGTTAAGTACTCCGCATCTAATCCTGCCCTGGAACCAACCTCGGCAAGTAGTTCATCAATAGTAAATGAGATTGGATAGATGGTTTTGAGGGCTGTAAATAGGGTGTCTAGATCCCAATCCTCCCCAAATCCATTAGCGGTTGCGGCTTGTACATATGCTGTCAAAGTATCTGAAACGAATCCTGCTACCTGATCCTTAATGTCTGCACCCTCTAGAACCATGCGGCGCTCTCCGTAAACAACGGTGCGCTGACGGTTCATAACATCGTCATACTTCAAAACCGTTTTACGCATTTCAAAGTTTTGTGCTTCAACTTGTGTTTGCGCAGAGCGAATCGCATTTGAAACCATCTTTGATTCAATTGGAGCATCTTCAGGAAGTCCCGCAGCTGTTAAGAAACGCTCAACCATTCCTGAATTGAATCGACGCATCAAATCATCTTGTAATGAAAGATAGAAGCGAGACTCACCTGGATCGCCTTGACGACCAGATCGACCACGCAGCTGGTTGTCGATACGACGAGATTCGTGACGCTCTGTTCCGAGAACATACAGACCACCTAAGGAAACTACTTCTTCATGACCTTTTTCAACCGCTGCTTTTTGCCGTGCGATCTCTGCTGGCCATTCCTTTTCATACTCTTCGGCGTTATCAACTGGGGAAATTCCACGACGCTGTAATTCAAAGTCAGCCATGAACTCTGGATTTCCACCAAGCATGATGTCAGTACCGCGACCTGCCATGTTGGTAGCAACTGTTACAGCCCCATGTACTCCAGCACGAGCAATGATCGCTGCTTCGCGTTCGTGGTGCTTTGCGTTAAGAACTTCGTGAGGCACACCTGACTTGCGTAAGAACGCAGAAAGTTCTTCAGACTTTTCAACACTGACGGTACCGACCAATACTGGCTGGCCTTTGCGGTGACGTTCGGCGATGTCGGATGTTACAGCAGCAAACTTTCCGACTTCAGTTTTGTACACCAAATCTGGCGAATCAATTCGTTGCATTTCGCGGTTTGTAGGAATAGGAACTACCCCGAGCTTATAAATCTGGTGAAATTCTGATGCCTCTGTTGAAGCTGTACCTGTCATGCCTGAAAGCTTTGAATAAAGGCGGAAGTAGTTTTGCAGGGTAATCGTTGCAAGGGTCTGATTTTCATCCTTAATTTCAAGCCGCTCTTTAGCTTCAAGTGCCTGATGCAGGCCTTCACTGTAGCGACGCCCAGCCAACATACGACCAGTGTGCTCATCAACAATCAAAAGCTCGCCATTCATTACAACATAATCTTTATCGCGCTTGAAGAGCTCTTTTGCCCGAATTGCGTTGTTGAGATAGCCGATCATTGGCGTATTTGCTGATTCATAGAGATTGCCAATTTGCAGCATTTCTTCCACTTTTGTTACGCCTTCTTCAATAACTCCGCAAGTCTTCTTCTTTTCATCGACTTCGTAATGAACATCGCGCTGCAATTTATTGACCAGGTTGGCAAACTCTACGTACCACTTGGTTGCTTTATCCGCAGGTCCACTAATAATCAATGGTGTTCGCGCTTCATCAATCAAAATTGAGTCAACTTCATCAACTACTGCAAAGAAATGTTCACGTTGCACGCACTCTTCGAGAGACCACGCCATGTTGTCACGAAGATAATCAAAACCAAATTCATTATTTGTGCCATACGTAATGTCGGCAAGATATGCCTTACGTCGTTCTGTTGGCGTCATATTTGCAAGAATTACATCTACCTTTAAACCAAGAAAACGGTGTACTCGACCCATCCATTCGCTATCGCGTTCTGCTAAATAATCATTTGTTGTAACAACGTGCACGCCGCGACCTGCAAGAGCGTTGAGGTATGAAGGCAATGTTGAGACCAAAGTCTTACCTTCACCGGTACGCATTTCTGCAATGTTGCCCCTGTGAAGTGCTGCACCACCCATGATTTGTACGTCATAGTGACGCTGGCCAAGTGTGCGCTTTGCTGCTTCGCGCACAACTGCAAATGCTTCTGGCAATAAATCATCAAGGGATTCTCCCTTTGCATATCGCTCTTGGAATACCCCAGTTTGACTACGGAGATCAGAATCAGACATCGCAACGAAGCGAGCCTCCTGAGCATTGACTAAGGCAACGACCTTGCTTAAATCACGAAGGATGCGTCCTTCGCCTGCTCGCAAAATCTTGTCTACAAATGCTGGCATTGATTCTTACCTTTCATCGTGGCTCCCCACTCGACCCTGTGTAGGCGTGGAGCACCTTTTCACCCCCTTATCGTAGAGGCTGAGCCACACAGGCGGTAACCGCGCTAACTGAGCCGAAGGCATGAAAACCCTGCGAATTGAGGGCTCTGGCCGCTTCCCGCAGGGTTGCTCCGGTTGTGACCACATCATCAATGACAATTGCATCACCACGAAGTATCGCTCCGGGCTTTACAGAAAAAGCTCCGTGCATATTAGAACTTCTCTGTATGCGCGTTAATCCACTTTGATCAGAAACGTGTCGAGAAACCTGCAAACAATCATTTACGGCGATACCCGTGTGCTTAGAAATTGCCTTGGTTAAATCAACTACAAAACTGCGGCCACGTCGGCGCTGTGACCGTTTACTTGAAGGAACTGGAACCAAGGTGAAGTAACCACTGTCTAATCTGGCTTTGCTTAACACATGAACAATCGCTGCAATCAATAAATCATCTGCTCCTTGTAAACCGTTTTCTTTTGCAGCAAGAATTATCTTAGAGGCAGTTGGTGTGTACATAATTGCAGAATGAACACTCAGCAGATTGATATGAGTCTTGTAATAATGAGGGATCCACTCCCGTCTGCAATTAGTACAGATACTAATTCCCAAAGAATTACATCCATAACATCTGGTGGGAAAAATTAAATGTGACAGCTCAGAAAAGGTTTGCATTGGCTAATGGTGCTGCGTAAGTGATTACAACGAATAAGTTGGAACCTGATATGTGGAAACTAAGCTCTGTAATCTTCCGGCTGAAGCGGGATTAAACGGCGATCAATCGATTCCCATGTTTTTCTAGGCAAAGTAACAACAAAGTGCGCCCCTCGTCCAGGACGTCCCCATGCCTCAAGCTCACCGTTGTGCAATCGCGCATCTTCTAGTGCAATGGAAAGTCCCAGTCCAGTACCCCCACGAGTTCGAGCTCTTGATGGATCGGCACGCCAGAACCGGTCGAAAACTCTTGTCAAAGAGTTTTCATCTAGCCCAATTCCATAATCTCGTACACCAATTGCTACATCACTTTCGCTAGCTTCTATCTGTACATCGATCTGTATCTCCTCTGAGTGATCGATTGCGTTGGCCATGAGATTACGTAAAATACGCTCAACACGACGGATATCAGCCTTAATCATGATTGCAGGCTCTGCAGACTTAACAAATATCTGAGTCTTTCTCTCCTTGGCTACAAGTGCCAAGTCCTCTGCGCAACGATTAACTAACTGCACAATGTCGAAATCAACAGCTTCTAGAATTGCAACTTCGGCATCAAATCGTGAAACCTCTAACAAGTCTTCGAGCAAGCGCTCGAAACGATCAAGCTGCGCAACTAACAATTCGGTACTACGAGCAACTGTTGGGTCAAAACTTTCTCTAGAGGCGGAAATTACTTCGGATGCCATTCGCAAAGTTGTTAATGGGGTGCGCAGCTCGTGCGATACATCTGAAACGAAACGCTGCTGAACCCGAGAGAGGTTTTCTAACCTAGCAATCTGCTGCTCAAGTGACTCTGCCATCTCATTAAAAGCATGGCCAAGTCTTGATATTTCATCTTGTGATTTCACCTTCATGCGCTGTCTAAAATCTCCTGAAGTAAATTCAGTTGCGATTCGAGCCGCCTCACCTACAGGCTTCACAACCTGGCGTACAACAACCCAAGTAATCAATGAGATTAATAGAAGCAAAATTAAGCCAGCAAGAATTAGATAGCTGTTAATTAGATTCAATGTTTTTTCTTCATTTGCCAATGAAAAAGCAATATACATTTCGTATTGGCCTGCACCTGGAATCTGTACCTTCTGCCCGATTGCAAGTCCGGCTACGCTCGTTCCTTGAACATAACGCATGGTTGTGTACTGCCACACAGTGTCATTAGATTTACGGACTCGCTCACTTAATGATTTAGGGATTGAATCTGGATCCAAGAAATTTGAAGCAATTTCGTAATTCTTCTCCATCGTATTGCCTGGGCTACGAAGGAAAACGACCTCACGAGTATTTTCATTTGATGTAATAGTTGTTGCAGAGCTAATGACATCGTCCACTACTTTTTGAACAACTTCATCCTTTTCTCCTTGGGCTAGCAAGAAGCGGTAATCGGCGGTAAAGATCGTAGAACGAGCCTCCACTATTGCAGAGTTCAGATTTACCTCTTTGATTCCGCTAGAAAGCCTTGAATTGAGAGCAGATCCAGTAATCCAAACAACGCCCAATGACAGAATTACAGTTGAAATGATTACCTTGAATCCAAGGGAGTTGCGTACTTTCCAGGAAAAACGGTTCATGATTAGGAACCGCCCATGACTCCTGCTTTGTAGCCAACACCGCGAATTGTGATGACAATTTCTGGGTGCTCTGCGTCGTGCTCAATCTTTGAACGTAAGCGCTGGACGTGAACATTTACTAATCGTGTATCTGTGGAATGGCGATAACCCCACACTTCGCTTAGCAAAGCATCACGGGTAAAGACTCGGCCTGGCTCCTTAGCCAGTGCAACAAGTAAATCGAATTCCAGACGGGTTAAAGCAATTTGCTTACCTGCGCGCAGTATCTGATGCGCTTGAACATCAATAGCCAAATCACCAATAGTTAATAGCCCTAAGACTTCAGCATTTGTGCGACGTAACCGTGTTCGAATTCGTGCAATGAGCTCGGATGGATGACGAAATGGTTTAACCATGTAGTCATCGGCACCGGCTTCTAAACCTTTAACAACATCTTGCGTGTCACCTTTAGCTGAAAGCATGACGATGGGAACCATTGATTCGGCACGAATCAATTTACAGACTTCGATTCCATCAAGGCCAGGCAACATAACATCCAACAAAACTAAATCTGGTGGATTGTTACGGAAAACATCCATGACCTCATCGCCACGACTTACTAGATCTACGTCGATGCCGGCACCTGTTAAAACGATGCCAAGCATCTCCGCAAGATCCTGGTCGTCATCGACGACCATAACTAAGGTCATTAGCTACCGTGCTCCCAAGAGTTCAGGTACATATCTTGTGCAGGAGTTAGAACGTCAATACGACCACCCATGCTGATCAACTTAAGTGAAGCAACTTCCTTGTCAATATAAGTAGGAACCTCGTGGACTCCTGGCTTCAAGTTCTTTGCTTCCTTTACAAGGTATTCCGCTGTTAACGCCTGATCAGAGAATGACATATCCATAACTGACGCTGGGTGTCCTTCAGCTGCACCTAAGTTAACTAGGCGACCTTCTGCAAGTAGAAGTAAGCGGCGTCCATCTGCCAGTACATACTCATCAGTTTGGTGGCGCATCTTTGCATTCTTTGTCTTTGAATTCTGCTCTAGCCATGCAACATCGATTTCGATGTCAAAGTGGCCTGAGTTAGCCATGATTGCTCCATCCTTCATTACTGCAAAGTGCTCGTCACGCAATACATCACGGTTACCAGTAACGGTAATAAACACATCTCCAACCGCTGCTGCATCGAGCATTGGCATCACACGGAAGCCTTGCATCATTGCATCAAGTGCCTTTGTTGGATCAATTTCGGTAACGACTACATCAGCGCCCATTCCCTTTGCACGTTCTGCAACGCCTTTACCGCAATATCCAAAGCCAGCCACAACAACAATTCGACCAGCAAGCAAGAAGTTAGTTGCACGGAAGACTGCATCAAGAGTTGATTGACCTGTTCCATAACGGTTATCGAACATGTGCTTGGTGTCGGTGTCATTAACAGCGATCATTGGGAACTGCAGTGCGCCATCTTTTGCCATCTGGTTAAGGCGAATCACGCCTGTTGTTGTCTCTTCACAACCACCAGTGATTCCTGGGATCAATTCTTTTCGTGTTGTATGAAGTGTGTTTACTAGATCGCAACCATCATCAAACACTTGGTGAGGTGCGATATCTAGTGCTGCATTGATGTGCTTGTAATAACCATCACGGTCTACTGCGTTTCGAGCAAATACAGAAATTCCGTATTCGTGAACTAGCGCTGCGGCTGTGTCATCTTGTGTTGACAGTGGATTTGATGCGCACAGCGCAATCTCTGCTCCGCCAGCTTTTAAAACACGCATCAAGTTAGCGGTCTCAGTTGTTACGTGCATACATGCAGAAATACGTACGCCTGCAAATGGCTGTGACTTTTCAAAGCGCTCACGGATTTGTGCCAGAACAGGCATGTTGCGTTCTGCCCATTCAATTTTCTTTTTTCCTTCTGCAGCAAGTGATGCATCTGCAATGTCATGTGCTGGAAGAGTTGCTGTTACTGGAACGTTCACGTATATCTCCTTAAGTGGTATTCAAAGTATTGTTTGGGTACCTAAGGCGTAGGGCTCTACAGTGCTAGGCGACTATGGGTAAAGATTACCGCCACACGCTTAAACTCTCTAATGGAAAACGGGAATTAGCCGCGGATAAGTGAGAGAACCGCATCACGCACAGTCTCCATTTGAGCCTGTGTTGAAGCCTCAACATTGAGTCGAAGTAGTGGCTCGGTATTTGATGGGCGAAGATTAAACCACCAGGTATCCCCGTTTACGGTTAGCCCATCCAGATGATCCATCGTGACCTGATCAGACAGATAACTATTCTCAACTTTTTCTGTAGCCACTTTAGTATCTGCGACCTTTGAATTTATTTCTCCACTTATGACATACCTGTTATACGGTGCAAGTAATGCTGACATTGTTGAATTACTCTGGCCTAAAGCTGCAATTGCATGCAACGCAGCTAGGGCTCCCGAATCTGCACGCCAAAACTCTTTAAAATAAAAGTGTCCTGAATGTTCCCCACCAAAGATGGCGCCGCTATCTGCCATCATTTGTTTAATATAAGAATGGCCAACGCGACTTCGTAATCCAACTCCACCATTTTCGTTAATAACTTCTTGAACAGCGCGGGATGATATTAAGTTATAAATAATCGATGAACCTGGGCGCTTAATTAATTCGCGATGGGCAATCAATGATGTTAATGCCGATGGATTGACCGCAGTTCCGCGTTCATCCACCAAGAAGCAACGATCCGCATCTCCATCAAATGCCAAACCAAGATCAGCCTTCTGATCGATCATTGCTTGCTTTAGATCGCTCAAGGTACTTTCATCAAGTGGGTTTGCCTCGTGATTAGGAAATGTGCCATCGAGTTCAAAGTACATCGGAATAACTTCACAATTGAGTCGAGCAAAGATTGCAGGCGCGGTATGACCGGCCATTCCATTACCTGCATCAACAATAATTTTGAGTGGGCGAATATTTTTAATGTCTACAAGCGTTAAAAGGTGATCTACATATTCTTCGAGCATATCGCGCTGTTTTTCAACTCCTACATTTCGAAGCGCTATCGGTGAACCCTCACGAACAAATTTTTCAATGGTAACTAAGCCAGACTCTTTACCAATTGGACGGGCATTACTGAGGCACAGCTTTATTCCGTTGTATTCAGCTGGATTGTGACTTGCGGTAAACATCGCGCCAGGTAACCCTAGTTTTCCTGATGCAAAGTACAACATGTCAGTTGATGCCAGCCCGATACGAATCACATCCATACCAAGAGATGTTGCACCTGCAGAAAATGCATCCGCTAATAAAGGTGAGGACGGGCGCATGTCTTCTCCTATGACAATTGTTCCCGGCTCTCTTTCTATTTGCAGAAAACGAGCAAAGGCAACGCCAGTTGCAAATGCGAAGTCACCATCAATTTCAACATCAACTAATCCACGAATGTCGTAGGCTTTAAAAATGTGTGCAAACTCGTTCACTAATTACTCCGAAGAAGGAACAGCGCGCAAATGACCGCGGCGACCAATATGTTGTGGTGTCGATGAAATTTCAGTGGGAGATCCTGCTGGAATCTCTTTGCGTGCGACTTCTCGAACAGCATCTGCGATAGCCATTAAGTCATCTTCTGTTGGTCCCTGTGTCTGACCATCGAGTTCTTGTTTGATCACATTCCAGCCGTGAGGAACTTTTAGACGTGCACCATGCACTGCACACAAGTCATAGGCGTGTGGTTCGGAATATGTTGCAAGTGGGCCAACAACGGCCGTTGATTCGGAGTACACATAGGTCAGCGTCATCGTTGCCTGAGTTCGGCAACCTGCGCGAGAGCAGCCACGACCGCCTTGTGTTCTCATATGTGAAACATTAGTGGGAGCGAGGTATAAATCTTGGGATTGTCAGGGATTTAAGACGCGAATATTTGAATCTGGTAATTGGATCTTTGTTAAAACACTTCCAGGAGCTATAGGAAAGTACCCATACCCATTTATTGAAGATACGAGAGCTCCTGCGAAAGTCTCAGGGCCAACTTTCGTAATCGATAAGGATCGCGCTGCTTCTGGTGCTCGCCAGGTAACGATGTCAGTGCCCTTTACATTTTTTCGAACAACTTTTCCATTATTTAAAGTCACATCTACTGAAACATTGATGCTTTCCCCCGTAAACGAAATAAGTGGATTTAATCCAGATAGTGCAATTGTCAGTGGAACAAGCGCAGGAGCAGCAGTGCTCCACACGAAATCTTTCCTGCCAGCGACAGCCACGGTGGACTTTATTGCCGCAACCACCGGTTCGGTTGAAGTAATTCGAACTCCCATTATTGCCGAGGTTATGTTTGGAGTGAATTGGAAATCAGTAACAATTCCGGCGCTAATTGAACGTGAAGTTAATCCGACTGGAACAAAAACTCCATCGGCTGACAAAACTTCGGCCGTTATGCTTGCATCGACATCACCTGGAGTTAAAATTCTTAAAGTATGAGGTAAAGCCTTAGTGTTCTTTACAAGTTGATGAGGCACAGCAGGAATCATTACTGACTTACTGGCACCTGGTGCGAAATTAATGAGATCTCCACCAAGTGTGCTTAATCCCTTACTTTGCTCATCAATCATGAAGGCGTTAATGCGTCCCGAGCGTGGCGCGACGTGCACCGTTAAGCTCTTATCACCAGGAGCCAAAGAATCAATGGGGATAATTACATAATTTTTTGATACCACGTTAATCGTACGCAGTGGCTGTTTCCCAATTTCAGTAAAACTTTGGATATCAATGACTGCATCACTGAGTCCACTATTAATAATGATCAAACGTCCTTTAGTTGTGACATCAGCTGTTCCACCAACAAACCATTGAGAAGTTGCAGGACCTGTACACAATGCACCTCCAGCCCAACTAGAAGCTTTGCTTTGCCAAACAACTGGGGATACCCCTTCGGAGTTAAACACTAATGAATCCTTATTTACTGGTAAGCGCAACACCTTTGCTGGCACAGTATTAGTCGTGCGGTTTTGGAGTCTCTGAAAAGGGGTCTTCTGAGATGCAAGAGAAATTTGAGAAGAAAGTCCTGAAATCGTTGGCGGGCATACAACTGCCGGATAGCTTTCCGAATAACTCTTGGTGGTTACTGCAACTGACAGTAATCCCCCAATACACAAAGCGCTTACTAAAACCGCAAGTAAACCGATTGATCTACCAAATTTCATGCCAGCTCCTCTTCGGAGATTTCACTTTTTCGGCGACCGGCAGGAAGTGCCATTACAAGTACTACAACTAAAAATATCAATTGAAGCGAAAGCCAGCCCCGACGCACCGTTCCGTCGTGTAGCAATGAAATCTCCCCCGACTCTGTGACTTTGAATGTAGGTAATCCAAGTTCATTGTTGGTTCGATCTAAGCGGTAGCCATTTTGTAGTACTTGCCATGACCTGTTAGAGGATTCTGTGAGAATCAATGTTCCTGGACCTGGAACAAATGTGCGTGCGCCAAATTCTCCAGCTTCCAGAACTGATCGCGTCCCATCTTCGGCAACAAACAAAAGTCGACCTGTTGGTTGACTAACTTTCCAAACAACACCAAGTGATGTTGCAGATGTTCGAGTAAAGCCACCAAGTCCATCGATTGATCTAATGATCTCCTTTTTAAATGGATTCTTTACATAAACATATTTGATTCCATAATCAGCCAAAGTCTTACTGCTGGCAATTCCTGTTCCATCTATCAATGATCGTGCTGCTTGGGCGATAGCTACATTTTGTCGGGGGGCAACATCAGCTTCGCCTAGTGCGATATCTCGACCTCTAGAAATGTAATACTGAATTCTCTTGTCAGAAGCGTGATCAATTTCGCGTAATACAAGTATTTTGGTCTCTGCCTCAACGCTTAAGAATGCTGGCATAACGGTCGCACGATTAGCTTTGACTACAGAATTTGCACCAGTAGTAAGGCTGAATCCAACGGCCACAAATGCGTATGTCGCAGTTACAAAAATTAGAATTGCAGCCAAAAAATGTCGATAGTGAATATGACTCAAGATCAAAGTTTGGCGCAAGCTATCTAGCAAAACTGTTCCTGCCGCTACCGCAGCTAAGGTCACAATAGTGAGAACAGGGCCAGTCCAAACTTTTGCAGCCCCCTCATTTCCTCGAGTAGAAATTGAAAGAGAACCAAAAAATATGGCCATTGATAATGCGCCGACTCCATACTCTGCAATGCCACGCGCATGTGTTGAAGAAAATAAAGAAACAAGTAATACCAAAACAATGGGGCTGATCAACCACAACGGCAAAGAACCAATGCCGCCAGGATTTCCAGATAGGGCAGCGATTGCTCCACCTCCAGGGATACGCAACCCTGGTTCTGTTAAGAATCTGCTCGGGCTAATTATTGCTTCAAAAGAATATGGCGCGTTCACCGCAAATGGAACTAACACAAGTGCCGATCTCTTTGTTAAACGGTCAAACCACACGCTCTTGTCTTGTGTGACTGAGTACTCCTTGAAATTTTCTAAAGAAATTACAACCGATGCGACTAGGGCAATTACAAAGCTCATTAATGTAAAGGCATACAACAACGAGAATAGAAGCGAAACAGCAAATATCTTGCGCCAGCTGTACTTTTCAATAGCCCACCAATCATGAAGAATGATGGCTACAAGTGGCACAAAGATAAGAAGAACTAGCGTGCCAATTTGTCCTGAGCTAACTGCTGCAATTGTTACTGGTGAAATTGCATATAGAAATGCTGCTGGGATGGAAATCCAGTTGTTGCTAGTTAACTTCCTCAGTAATAGAAAACCAGTCCACATTATCAATATCGGTGCAATTAAGAAAAAGGTTGTGATGAAGAATGGAATTTTTCCTAATACGGCAATTGATGCAAGAGCTGTAACCGCCACCCAGGGCGGAGTGGCCAGGGAAGAGCCCATTCCGACTTGATGCCACGACTCGAAATATGTTCGCCATAAATCAGTGGCACCAGATGGTGAGACTGGAAGAGCTCCACCCACTATTGCGCCTAAGCGGTTTCTGGAGTTAATGAGTGAAATAATTGCAAGTGCAAAGAAACCAATAACCTCTGGTCGCTTAAAGACAGATAGCCAGTTAACACTTTTAATCGGTGTCAGTAAATCTTCATCCTCCACAGAATCAAGAATCGATACTGAAATCGAAGTGTCATCTGGAAATACTCTGGCCCGCATAATTTCAAATAAACGTTCGGTCCCTAATCGAAGTTGTGACCAACGAGGGGGTATGTACGTTGCTACAACTCGAGCGGTAACAAATCTTTGTTTTTTGCGAATCTTGCGTGCTTCCAAAAGCATGCCAGGGCGAACAATTAACGATGCCACCGCCAGAATCTCATCGGATGCATAACCAGGTAACTTCGCTAATAAATATCCGAGGGCGCGAACAAGAGCAGATCCCAATAACTGGACTGCAATCCAAGGAAGCATCCACCACGAAGAGTTTGCAAGCAAAACATATGCTGCGTTGCGACGGTCTAACAGTAAAGGACGATGCAAGAAAGCTCCTGCAACATCGATCTGTCGACGTTCAGTAGCTGATGCTTGTGCATGAAATGCAACAGCGCTAGTGGCTGCTATGACTGAATGTCCAGCCGTACGTGCGCGCCACCCGAAATCAACATCATCACGGAATAATTCAAGGTTTGGATCAAGCCCGCCCAGCTCTTCGAAAACATCTCGACGAATTAGTGCACCAGCTGTACTAACAGAAAGCACGTCATGAATTCCATCGTGCTGGCCTTGGTCGTACTCCAATGGTTCAAGTCCGGTCCATCGTGCGCCATTACCAGCAATACTGATTCCAGCTTCTAACAAATGTGTTCGATCATGCCAGCCTAGTAATTTTGGACCAACCATAACTACTTGGGGGCGGTCATCGATTGCATTTAACAACTCTGCGAGCGCAGTTGGTGCTGGTGCGCAATCATCATGGATTAACCAGATCCATTCGTGGTCAACGCGTGGCGGTAATTTATCTACTGCCAGTGAAACTGCTTGTCCAAAACCTGTTTCACGATCTGAAGTAAAAAATGGGATGCGTGCAGATTTCAATAACTTTGTAGATGCATCTTCTGATCCTGTATCGACTGCAGTTATGACATCAATTGGTCGAGTCTGAGAAGTCAGTGCTGCAACAACTTCGGGTAACCAAATAGCTCCATTATGAGAAACAAGAACTGCAGTTACGCGATGCTTATCTACATCGGCTAAGGAAGCCATAGACACCTCTCGCTATCTCCTAAGAGATGCAAAAACCTTAGGCGGTGCGACGCTTTAAGCGACGGCGTTCGCGCTCTGATAATCCGCCCCAAATTCCGAAGCGTTCATCATGTGCAAGTGCGTACTCCAAACATTCTGCGCGGACATCGCATGAAAGACATACGCGCTTTGCTTCGCGAGTGGATCCGCCTTTTTCTGGAAAGAATGCCTCTGGGTCGGTCTGTGCGCACAGTGCGCGCTCCTGCCATGAGAGTTCCATGTTCTCGCCTGATGCAAGTGTGATTGTTGGTCCTGAAGTGGGGATTGGGGAGTTCTGGGCTGCGGGTTGAATCGGCATAACGTCGATGCTCCATTAGCTTTCGTTGTCTCATCCCTCATGGAAAAGACGTTCTTAAGAGTGAATTACACGCTTGTAACTCGCTGATGTCAAGCCCAGATAGCTCACCTGGGTGACTATTCACGCTTGATTTCTATGGAATCGGAAGAATTTCACCATTTGTAACAAAAGATGAGGCAATTTTTGCCCCATTGTCTACTTCAGCGCCAGCTGCGACAAATGAATCCGTAATTTTTGTATCTGACCCAATGGCACATCCAGCCTCAATGATTGAGCCATCAATAACAGCTCCTGGCCCGACCGATGAGTTAGCTCCGATACAGCTACCCCCGGTGATAACTGCGGTGGGATCAATTGTTGCTCCTGGCATAGCTAAGAATTCACCAGTTCTCTTAACGATATCTATCGAAGCTTTCAATAAAGCTCGCGGGGTACCAATATCTAACCAATATGCGGCTTCAACAAATCCAAAAACCTTTGCACCTTTTGCAACTAATTGTGGAAATGTTTCACGTTCGACCGAAATAACGGTGTCCAGTGGAATTGTTGCAATCACGCGAGGGTTAAAGACATAGCAGCCAGCATTAATTTGATTAGTTACTGGGTTTTCCATTTTTTCTAAAAACGCAGTCACACGGCCTTGGCTATCTGTTGGCACACATCCAAAGGCTCGTGCATCCTGCACTTGGGTTAAATGCAAGGTTACGTCGGCACCATGTGCTTCGTGTTGGCGAATTTGCTCTGCCAAATTGTGAGAGCTCAAAACATCACCATTTAAAACAACAACTGATTGATCAGTATCTAGCAATTGCGCTGCATTACGAATTGCTCCACCAGTTCCAAGTGGTTCCTTTTCAACGGCGTACTTTATTTTTATATCCCACTGTGAACCATCGCCAAAGTAAGGAGTAAAAACTTCAGAAAGATAAGAGGTTGCTAAAACTATTTCAGTGATGCCTGCAGACTTTGCCATTGCTATCTGATGTTCGGTCACCGGAATTCCAGCAACAGTGAGCATTGGTTTTGGCGTATTTTTAGTTAAAGGCATCAGGCGTGTGCCAAAGCCGCCAACCAATAAAATTGCAACAGCCATTGATTAAGCCTTTATACGATGTACAGCATCAGCAATTTGAGCATCTGTAGCAGTCATCGCGATACGAATATGTTGTGCGCCTTGGCTGCCGTAGAAGGATCCAGGGGTCGCTAAGATTCCGCGATCTGCAAGCCAGGAAACACTGTCCCAGGCATCTTCATTGCGGGTACACCATAAGTACAAGCCAGCATTACTAAATTCGATTGTAAATCCAACTGCTTCTAGTGCTGGACGCAATGCATCTTTGCGTGCGTTGTAACGTGCACGTTGTTGGGCAACATGCTTGTCATCAGAAAGCGCAACAGTCATTGCTTTCTGCACAGGTAACGACACCATCATCCCGCCATGCTTTCGAATTTCTCGAATTCTTGCGATTAACGCTGAGTCACCAATCATGAATGCTGCGCGATATCCAGCCATTGATGAGCGCTTTGACAGCGAATGAATCGCCAAAATATTTGTGTTGTCTCCGCCAGTATGTGAAAGAACTGAAACAGGATGCGCGGAGTCTTCAAATTCTAAGTAACACTCATCAGATACCAACAAAGCCTTGTTACTGCGAGACCAATCGATACACGCTTTGATTTCTGCATCACTATGAACACGACCAGTTGGATTTGATGGAGAGTTCAACCAGGCTAAATCAGCGGCTGGCCAGCTCTTTGCATCGATTGCTACAGGGACAGATTCGGCTCCTGCTAATACTGCGCCTACATGGTAGGTCGGGTATGCAATTTCAGGAATTAAAACTTTTTTAGATTCTAAAATTGTTGGAAGCCAAGCAACTAACTCTTTTGACCCAATTAGTGGCAGAACATCAAAATCTCCACTTGCACCTAATCGTTCTGTCGCCCACTTCTTAATTGCTGCACGAAGTTCGGGAGTTCCAGCTGTTACTGGGTAGCTTGGAGAATTTGATGCATCGCGAAATTCCTGTTGGATAAATTCTGGAGTTGAATCGACAGGGGTTCCTTGTGAAAGATCAATAATTCCTTGTGGATGTGATCTAGCAATGTCTCCGTATGGTGCGAGTGCATCCCAGGGAAAATCTGGGAGCTGGCCGCGCAACGCTTACTCGCTCTTTGGTGGAAGTGCAGATACTGACGCGTGATCTGTTCCTGTTGGACCGACCTTGCTTGCACCGCCTGGAGAACCGATTTCAATGAAAAACTCTGTATTTGCCTTGCTGAAATCTTTCCACTGACCTGGAACATCATCCTCGTAATAAATAGCTTCGACCGGACACACTGGCTCGCACGCACCACAATCGACGCACTCATCAGGCTGGATATACAACATTCGTCCGCCTTCGTAAATGCAATCCACAGGGCATTCTTCGATGCAGGACTTGTCCTTCACATCGACGCACGGTTCAGCGATCACATAGGTCACGAGTTGCCTCCAAATAATCTCTCACAATGGGTATCGCCGAATTGTAACTATAACTTCGGCCACAGCGCGATATTTCCCAACTCGGTTTATCCTGCTCTTATGGCAACCGAGCTAGAAACCGCCTTTGCCGCACTTACGGGCAAGCGAGTAAGTATCCGGCTGCACGATCCTGAAGGTGGGTTTCGAGATATTCTCGGTTTCTTGGAAACACCTACATCACTACGCAATCGCCATGGTGATCTAGTTGAGTTTGCTCATGATCAAATTTTTGTCTGGCGCGAGGTTATTGAGCGCACATGAAGTTATATGACACCCAGTCAAGAAAGTTGAAGCAGATTGCCAGCACCAATGGTGATCTCACCATGTACTGCTGTGGGCCTACGGTCTACCGTGACGCACATGTTGGCAACCTACGAACCTTTATGTTGGCAGATTTGATTTCACGAATCGTTGCTCTCACAGGGGTGAAGGTCCGATTAATTCAAAACATTACTGATGTTGGGCACATGTCCGAAGACTTTGCCGAAGATGACAAGGTTTTATCTCAAGCCACAATCGAGAAGGTTAGCCCTTTTGAAATCGCTCGAAAGTACGAGGAAAAGTTTCATAATGATTTGTCTCAGTTAAATATCGGAAAAGCTGTCGCATATCCACGAGCTAGCGAGAGCATTGACTTAATGCAATCGATGATCGCCGAATTGATTCACAAAGGATTTGCTTATGTGGGTGGCGACAAAACTGTTTACTTTGATGCACAAAAATTTGACGGCTATGGTGAAATCAGCGGAAACAAACTTGATTCATTGCAACCTGGACATAGATACGAATACCACAATGATGGTGCAAAGAAATTCCATGCTGACTGGGCGCTGTGGAAAACAGCTGGTGAACGCAGTGAAATGATTTGGGATTCACCTTGGGGGCCAGGTTTTCCTGGGTGGCACATTGAATGTTCTGCGATGTCCATGGAAATGCTTGATAAGCATGTTGATGTGCATGTAGGTGGAATTGATTTGCGTTTTCCACATCATGAAAATGAACGCGCGCAATCTAATGCGATTATCGATCGTGAAGCAGTTGATGTGTGGGTACATGGCGAACACCTGCTTTTCGAGGGTAAAAAGATGTCAAAAAGTAGTGGCAACGTTGTTCTAGTGAGCGATATAAATGCTCGCGGGATTGATCCATTGGCTTTACGCCTATGTTTCCTAGAAAATCGATATAGATCTCAAATGGACCTAACCTGGAACTCAATTAACGCTGCGCATGAAACACTAAAGCGCTGGCGGGCAAAAATGTCTGAGTGGGGGCAGTCCACCGAAATCACTGTTGATCCTGAAATGGAATCTGCTTTTAACAATGACCTAGATACCCCAAAGGTCATTCTACGTTTGCGTGAAATCGAAAAGAGCGAGCTAAGAAATAAACGCGAACTATTTATGTACGCTGATCAAGTCTTAGCTTTAGATCTTGATCGACCAATTGCTATTCGTGAATTAACTGAGCAGATGCAAACACTCATTGATGAACGCGCGAAAGCTCGAAGTGAAAAACGTTGGGCTGATAGTGATTCGTTGCGGGTGCAGTTAGAAAGCCTTGGATTACAGGTAAAAGACACATCTGGTGGGCAAATCTGGAGTTAAAGCGGAGTCAATATCGCAATCACAACCGCGATAAATCCAAAATTGATCAGAGAAAGACCAAGTCCATCACCTTGAAGTAAATACTCTTCATTTATACCCGGAAACCCTGCTCGCAAAACTACCAAACTCCACGCTGCTGCTGCAATTAATCTAAAACTTCTCTTGCCCCACATCCGCCCGGCCGCCCAAGTGCCAATAAATGTTGCTGCAATTGAGAGCACTAAACCAACTGGTGGATACAAGCTATAAAGAAAAACAGAACCTGCACCCAGTGCTGCACCTAAAATTAGTGAGTATAAATAGCGCATTACAGAACTAAACCAGATGTTAAATCAATTTCGCGACCATTGGAATCAAATGGCGCACTCTTTGTGCCTTTTACAAGGGTGTAGTACTCGTCTCCCCAAATCTGCATTCCAAGATTATTTGACAATGCAAAAAATGGACCGTCCAATGCGATTTGAGTTTCGTGAGCTTTCATCGCTGCCATCTTGGAATCAACGTAATCTGAACCATCTATCAAAGTTGTTACAAATTCATCATCTTTTGCAAATGGAACATCATCAATACTTTCTGCACCGAAGAAATCTGAACCAATTTCCTTCATTTTTTCCATCCCCTGCGCAATTACAGATTTAGGAATTGTGTTCCAGTAAATCTTTTGAATCTGCCAGGTAGAAAGCTCTGAAGCTCGCATGGCAACTCTGTGTGCCTGGATATGATCAGGGTGGCCGTATCCGCCGATTTCATCGTATGTAATCAATACATGTGGTTTTACTTCTTCAATTACATCGACAAGGATTGTTGCGGCTTCATCTACATCTGCTTGCCAAAAAACATCAGGCCGATTATTTGGTTCTGTTCCCATCATGCCGCTATCTCGAAATTTGGTAGTGGGCGATCCGAGAAATCGATAATCTGAAATTCCAAGTGCTTTCATGGCAGCTGCAAGTTCAGATTCTCTATGCAAACCCAGTAAATCTTGATCGGAACTAGCTAGATGTGAAAGCCCTGGAACTAATACTTCGCCCTCTTCGCCACGTGTGCAGGTCACAAGGGTTACTTGAGCCCCACGATCAGCATAAAGAGCCATTGTTGCTCCATTGTTGATGGTTTCATCATCAGGATGCGCATGCACCAACAAGATTCGAATACCTTCATAGGGGCGGTTCATGATTGGTAATTCTGCCGTACGATTAGTCCAATGAGTAACGTCGACACAACCAACAAGGCGCGCTTGCCTCGCGATGAGCGCCGAGCGTTGTTGCTTTCAGCAGCTCTTGAAGTTTTCACCGCTGCTGGCTACCACTCAGCTGCAATGGATGAGATTGCCGATCGTGCAAATGTTTCCAAGCCGGTTTTGTATCAGCACTTCCCGTCAAAACTCGAACTGTATTTGGCTGTCCTAGATGTACACATTGATTCATTGGTATTTGAAATTCAAAAAGCGATTGCTTCGACTCCAGATAATAAAGATCGTGTGCATGCAACGGTGGATGCTTACTTTGCATTCATTGAAAAAGAGGGTGAAGCCTTTCGCTTACTTTTTGAAAGTGACATGAGTGTTGAACCACAGGTTCGCCAACGTCTTAACCGAATGACTTATGACTGTGCAGCTGCAGCAAGTGCTGTAATTGCAATTGATACTGGCCTACCAAAAGAGGCATCAATGCTTTTGGGTGTTGGAATGATTGGTTATGCGCAAGTAACTGCTCGTCACTGGCTCGAACGAGATAGCAAACTGACTCGACAAGAGGCTGTGGAACTAGTTCACAACCTCATGTGGCGAGGCATTTCAGGTTTTCCGCGCAATTAATCCCGATAGGAACACATTTATATGTCACCAACATTTGCCGAGCTGCCCCTGCGCAGCCAAACAATTGAAGCACTCCATGCACATGGCTTCTTGGCCCCATTTGCTATTCAAGAAATGGTTTTGCCAATTGCACTTGCTGACGGCGATGTAATCGGACAGGCAAAAACTGGTACCGGTAAAACTCTCGCATTTGGTATTCCCGTCATCGAACGAGTTATTGCACCGCATGATGCCGAGTGGGCTGATTTTGCAAATAAAGGCATGCCACAGGTTTTAATTGTTGTTCCAACCCGCGAACTATGTACTCAAGTAACTCGGGATATTGAAGAGCTAGCCTCCAACCGTGGAATTCGTACCCTTGCTGTTTACGGTGGACGCGCATTTGAGCCACAAATTGAAGCTCTGCATGCAGGTGTTGAAATTGTCGTGGGTACTCCGGGTCGCCTTTTGGATTTATCTCGCCAAGGTCAGCTAAAACTTAAAGAGGTTTCTCGCTTGGTTCTTGATGAAGCAGATGAGATGTTAGATCTTGGTTTCTTGCCTGATGTCGAAAAAATTCTTTCCAGTACGCCTAATCGCACCCAAACTATGTTGTTTTCAGCAACTATGCCTGGAGACATCATTGCTCTGGCTCGCCGCTTCATGAACCAACCAATTCACATTCGCACACAGGACAGCGAAGATGAAGGTGCTGTTGTTACCCGCATCAAGCAACATGTGTTGCGCGCTCACGCAATGGACAAAATTGAAATGCTTGCTCGAATCTTGCAAGCCAATGGTCGTGGACCAACAATGGTTTTTTGTCGCACAAAGCGCACTGCGCAAAAAACCGCTGAAGACTTAATGGAACGAGGCTTTAAAGCAGCGCCAATTCACGGTGATTTGGGCCAAAGTGCACGTGAAAAAGCATTGAGTGATTTCAAAGCCGGAAAATCAGATGTGCTAGTTGCTACAGATGTTGCAGCGCGCGGTATTGATATTGATGGCATTACGCATGTAATCAATTACCAATGCCCTGAAGATGAAAAAACATATGTACACCGCATTGGCCGTACCGCTCGTGCAGGTGCTCACGGAATCGCCGTCACATTTGTTGATTGGGATGAACTCGCTCGCTGGAAGATGATTAATCAGGTTCTAGAGCTTGGTCTTGCAGAACCCGAGGAAACATATTCATCCTCGGAACATTTGTATGAAACTCTTAACATTCCAGCTGGTTCAACGGGTCGACTTGTCAAAGCAAAGCCTGTCGCCAAAGTTGAATCTAAAGAAGCGCGCCCACCACGTGCGAAGCAAAATGTTGCTCCTGTTCGTACTGAGCGCACACGCACCCGTACAAAAAAGTTTAAAGAGAGTTAAGCCGCAACAAATACGCGGATTGCATCAACAAGCATCTGCACCGCAATAGCTGCAAGCAATAAGCCAGCAATACGAGCTACCAGAGTCACGCCTGCTTCTTTTATAACCTTTAAAATTGTTGTCGATGCCATTAAGACCGCAGCAATTGCTACGTGAACCGCAATAACCGCTGCCACTAGTCCAAGAGCCATGCTGGTTGTATTTGCTTGCTGAACGAAAATCATCGTTGCAACAATTGCGCCAGGGCCAGCTAAAAGGGGTGTTCCAAGTGGAACCAGTGCGACATTGGCATCACCATCATCACCATGCTTTTTAGCGTTACCTGTCAAAAGTTCCAGAGCAACAAGCAATAGCAACAGCGCTCCTGCTGCCTGTAGAGCCTCCATAGAAATATTTAGATAATTTAGAATTGCTCGACCAAAGAGAGCAAAAATTGAGATCACAAGAAGAGAGACGCCTGCAGCTTGTATCGCCAAGATTCGACGAACTCGTGGTGATTTATCAGCGACTAACCCCAAGAAAATTGGAGTCGCACCAGGAGGATCCATAATCACAAACAACGTGACAAAAGATTGGACCGCAAAAGTAACTGCGCTTATATCTCTCATGCGATAACAACCCTTCGTGCATCTGCTTGTGCTTCTAGCTTCTGCCATTGTTCCCTATTGGTGTGGTTTTCTGCTAATGAGTTCAACTTTCCAGTGCCGTGATAGTCGCTGCTACCGGTAACAACGAGATCCAATTCTTGTGCGATTACACGTAACATCGCACGCTCATCTGGATTTTGGTCTCGGTGATCTACTTCTATGCCATTCAAGCCTGCAGCAACTAAATCTTCAAAATCTTCAGCTTTTAAAACTTGTCCACGATGAGATGCAAAAGGATGGGCAATTACAGCAACTCCCCCAGCCCTGCGAATCAGTGCAATAGCTTCAACTGGTGTTGGGGCAGCATGTGAAACATAAAAACGCGAGTCATTGTGCAATAAATCTATAAAGGCTTCGTCCCGTGATTTAACAATTTTTTTGGCAACTAGTGCATCAGCTAAATGTGGGCGCCCCATTGTCGCTCCAGCCGGCATTGCATTTTCGACATCTTCTATTGAAATATCCAAACCTTCGGCTCGCATTTTTTCAATCATTTTTCGCATTCGCGGTAATCGACCATCACGAGTTTCTTCTAATACCGTTTGCATTTCAATATGGTTGGCATCAAAAAGCATCCCTAACATATGAACACTTATGCCTTCGGTAGTTAAACATGAAATCTCAGCACCCAGTACAAGTTGCAGTTTTCCTCGCAGCGCCTGTGTTGCTTCTTCCCATCCGGATGTTGTGTCGTGGTCTGCAATACCTAACACCTCTAAACCCTGAACAATTGCTTTGTTGACTAGCTCTCGTGGTCTGTCAGTACCATCGCTGCAGGTTGTATGGGTATGCAAATCAATCATTATTTACACCTCGAGTTCTGGTAACAACTAGGACGCAACCAAACAAAATTAATGCAATTCCAGGAATGATTCCGACTGGAGGCTTTTGGTCCAACCACCAAACTGCAAGAACGGCACTGACTGGAACTTCAAAAAATACAATTAAAGAAACAACCGCTGGAGATACACGTTTTAAAGCGGAGTTAAACATTGAATGTCCCAGTAGTTGTGCTCCAAGAATAAGACCCAGAAGAATCCACCACTCTTTTGCGCTGAATGAAAAAATTTCATTGCCAGCAATCAATGCCATAGGCAGCGCTGTCATGGAACAAACAAAGTAGCAAATTGTTGTGTATGTGGTCGTTTCTAGAGTTCTTTGTGCCTTCGAACCAGCAATCATGTATGCAGCCGCTAGTGCTGCAGAAATAAGGGCGGCTAGGTCTCCTAAAAATGATTTAAATGAAATTTGAAGGTCTACGCCAACAACAAGTAGCACCCCAACAAAACTAACCATCATTCCAAGCCATGCCTTTGATGGAATATGGCCACCTGAAAACTTAACAAACAAAGCGGCAAAAACCGGTTGCAAAGCAACTAAAGCAGTTCCAGCAGCAACAGTTGTCATTCTCATCGCTAAGAAAAATCCAACAAAGTGAAGAGCTAATACAACTCCGGACATTACGGCCCACTTAACGCCAACCCTGTCACGTGAATGGCGAAGCGCAAATGGCAAGGTCACTAACGATCCGCCGAGATTTCTCCAGAAGATCAATGTGAGGACAGGCATTGTGCTCATTGCGATTAATGGCCCAGATGTTCCGATTCCGATAATTCCTAAACCCAAACGAATCAGATCAGGACGAGCAGGCATCGCTGTATGTTGGTTAATGCGTTCCCCTGCGTTCATAAGAGAAAGGTACCCTTATCCCATGAGCAGCAATCTCCTAAACCGAGTATTTCTTGCCCGTCTTGCAGGTACCGCGGTCTTTGACCCAAATGGTGATCCAGTAGGAAAGGTGCGAGATGCTGTCGCGACCCTTCGTTCTACAAATCAACCGCCACGAATTCTTGGATTAGTTGTAGAAGTTCCTTTGCGTCGTCGTGTCTTTGTACCCATCACGCGTGTGACTTCTATCGAAAGTGGGGCGGTTGTAATTACTGGCTTACTCAATATGCGCCGATTCGAAACACGTCCCGGCGAAGTTCTTGCACTTGGCGAAATGCTGGATTTTTCAATTACATTAATTGAATCTGGCGAAGCCGTTGTTGTCGAAGACTTGGGTATGGAAGAAACACGAACCGGCGATTGGTATATCAATCGTGTGCACATCATGCGTCGAGGTAAAGGCCTGCGTCGCAAAGGCGCAACGTCAACGGTAGCTTGGGAAGAGGTCACAGGATTTGCGAACACCGAGCAAAATCAAGGTGTTGCAAATTTAATGTCAACACTTGCCAATTTGCGTGCTGCTGATCTTGCAGCGGTATTACAAGATCTTGCACCCAAGCGACGCATTGAAGTTGCCATCGCTCTTGATGATGAACGCCTTGCAGATGTTTTGGAAGAGATGGATGAAACTGATCGAGTTGCACTATTGGCCGAACTTGAAGGTGAACGTGCCGCAGATGTTTTGGGCGAAATGGATCCAGATGATGCTGCAGATTTACTGCGTGAAATTGGTGAAGAGCGGGCAAATGCACTTCTAGATTTAATGGAACCTGAAGATGCCGAAGATGTTTTGCGTTTAATGAACTATGAAGATTACTCGGCAGGTGGAATGATGACGACTGAGCCAATCGTGCTTACCGCTGATTCAACAGTTGCCGATGCGTTAGCTGCAGTTCGCCAAAAAGAAATTTCTCCTGCGCTTGCTTCACAGATCTATATCTGTCGCCAACCAGTTGAAACGCCAACCGGTCGCTTTATTGGGGTTGTTCATTACCAACGCCTGTTGCGCGAACCACCTGCAACACTGTTAGGTTCGATTGTTGATAATGATTCAAAAGGCGTCAATCCAGATGCAACTTTGCACGAGGTTTCATCGTATTTAGCTAGTTACAACATGCTTTCACTACCCGTAGTAGATGCCAATGAGCGTTTGCTAGGAGCTGTAACAGTTGATGATGTGCTCGATCACTTATTGCCTGAAAATTGGCGACATGATCACCGAGAAAAATCACCAGTAACTTTTAAGTCAGAAACGCTGTAAGGAGGTCAAAAGATGGCACGCACTAATGGATTAGATACTCCGCGCGAGACTCGACGTTCGCTACGCCCTCATTTCGATCCAGAAGCTTTCGGGCGCTTGTCAGAACGTTTTGCGCGTTTCTTGGGTACTGCACGCTTTCTTGTGTATATGACTTTCTTTGTAATGTTTTGGGTCGTGTGGAACTTTGTCGCACCAGTTGATCTTCGTTTTGATGATTATCCATTTATTTTCTTAACCTTGATTCTTTCATTGCAAGCATCCTATGCAGCGCCACTTATTCTTCTTGCACAAAATCGTCAAGCTGACCGAGATCGTATTCAACTCAATGAAGATCGTGCACAGAAGGAAAGATCGATTGCTGATACCGAGTATTTAACGCGTGAACTTGCAGCGCTACGTAATTCTTTGGGAGAAGTTGCTACTCGCGACTTCATGCGAAGTGAACTTGCAGATTTAGTTGATGAACTTGCAAAAGAGTTACGTCGAGATACCCAATCGGACTCCGAGTAAGGATTTATTTCGCTTCACAATTTTTTCGGCTATTTCTAGAATCGCAACAGAGGCTACTGAAGTTGGGTCAGCTTCAACTATCGGTGCACCATCATCTCCACCAGTTCGTAGCGCCGGACTAAATGGAATCTTCCCAAGTAATGGAACATCACTGCCGACTAATTGGGATAAGCGGTGAGATGTTTCTTCTCCCCCACCTTCACCAAACAGTGACATTGGCTCGCCGCATGCTGGACAAGGAAACTGCGACATATTTTCAATAACACCGATTACATGCTGATGAATCTGGTGAGCGATGCGGCCTGCACGTTCGGCGACTTCAGCTGCTGCGATCTGCGGAGTTGTCACAACCACAATTTCAGAGTTTGGAATTAACTGTCCAAGCGAAATGGCTAGATCGCCAGTTCCGGGTGGAAGATCGATTAACAAAAGATCAAGGTCGCCCCAATATGCATCAGAAAGTAGCTGTTCAAGTACTCGGTGCAGCAACGGCCCGCGATAGGCGACAGGATCTGAGCGCTCAGGCTTAAACATTTCCATGGAAACTGTCTTAACTCCATAGGATTCAAGTGGAATAAACATTTGGTCAATTGCAGTTGGTCGTTGTCCCATCAAACCCATCAGACGTGGGATCGAGTGACCATAAACATCAGCATCCAAAATTCCAACATTCAAACCCTTTTTAGCTGCCGCCACGGCAAGGTTGGCGGTAACCGAAGATTTACCAACTCCACCTTTTCCAGAAGCGATTCCGATAACACGGGTCAGGGAATCAGGTTGTGCGAATGGAATGAATTTTTCACGACCGCCACGAACAATCTTTTTTACATTGTTTCGTTGCTCTTCGGTCATTACTCCAAAAGTTAAATCAACGGATGCAACACCTTCGACGTTAGTAATCGCAGTTGTAACATCAGTGCGCAATCGATCTTGCATCGGACAGGCAGAAATCGTAAGTAAAATTGTGACCGTTACGGCGCCATTTTTTTCCTGTAAATCTTCAACCATTCCTAAATCGGTAATTGGCTTACGAAGTTCGGGATCTTGAACTTTTGTTAATGCTTCTGAAATCTGATCTACTAAACTCATAAGAGATCTGGATCAATCATTGCCTTTGGACGATTCACCTTTGGTTTAGCGGTTCCTTCATCCAACAAATCCGCGACCTGCTTTTTCATAAAAGTTTTTGGGTTTAAATCTTTAGGTTGTAAATCTTCAAAACCAGGTCCCAAGTTTTCGCGAAGCTCGGCGGTTGCAGTTGATGCCAAGCCACGAAGTTTCTTTACCCACTGCGCAGCTTCAACAGCTAACTTCGGCAAACGTTCAGGCCCAACTAGCATCATGCCCAAAATTGCAAGGCCCAATATCTCGCCTGCACCGATATCAAAGAACATAGCGTTAGCCTACGGTACTTATTTCTTTCCTGCGATCAGAGTAAGAGTGACTGTTTTCTTGACACCATCGCGCAGAAAGCTCAGGGTTACTCGATCCCCAACACTCTTTGCTCGAATAGAAACAATGAGCTCTTCAGGTGAGTAAATCTCTTTTCCGTCAATTTCGATGATGACATCCCCAGCCCGTAAGCCCCCCTTAGCCGCCGGGCCTCCTGGCAGGATTCCACGCCCATTTGTTGCAACTTGCGCACCATTTTCTGTGAAATTCATATTCAGCGATACGCCAATGACTGGATAGGTTGCAACACCATTCTTTATCAATTGATCAGCGGTCTTTCGTGCTTGATTAATTGGAATTGCAAAACCCAAACCAATTGAACCGATTTGGGATGATGTACCGAGAGATGCAATTGCTGAATTAACACCGATAACTGCACCGGTCGCGTCAACAAGAGGGCCACCAGAATTTCCTGGGTTAATTGCTGCATCTGTTTGTAGTGCATTTATAAACGAACTTTCAGTATTTGATTCACCCGCAGTAACAGCGCGATTCTTGGCGCTAATTATTCCAGTCGTAACAGTTCCACTTAATCCCAACGGCGAACCAATTGCGATTACTGAATCACCAACAGCCACTGAGTCGCTATCTCCAAATTGCAACGCTTTCAGTCCTGAGACATTAATCTTCAAAACCGCTAAATCATAGGATGCATCACGACCAATAACCTTGGCTGAATAAAAAGAACCATCACTTAAAGAAACTTGAATGCTTCCACCGGATTGTGCTGCATCGCTAATCACATGGTTGTTTGTCAGAATATATCCATTGCTATCAATAACAAATCCTGAGCCAGTACCTGCGCCATCAATTGAACGTGTACTAATGGAAACGACCGAAGGTAGGACTCTTTGAGCAATACCGGCAACTGAATCTGGTGCTCGTTGAATTGTGCTCGTTGATGAAACTAGTTGAACACGATTAAAAAGATCTCCACCAGAAGCGTTAACGCCTAATGCGCCACCGATACTTCCGGCAAGAACGGCGATTAGTATCGCGTTACCTTTTGAACTCTTGCGTGCAGTAGGTGGTTGCCACCAAGGCGCAGGGAGTTCCTGCTTAACTTTGTTTTTGGGAAAGATCATGCTCGTATCTTTACACCTTTGTAGCTACGAGTAGGCCATCTCCTACTGGAATTAAGGAACTTACCCAATGTTCTGAGTCGTTCTTGATAATTTTCCCAGCATCGCGCAGGGCCACAGTTTTTGGATCTCGCTGCGCCGCATCGCTAACTTTTCCGCCACCGAAGTAATTGTCGATAACTAAAGCTCCCCCGCTGCGCAAAATTCGGTGAGCTTCACTAATGACGAAACTAAGATCTTCTGGATTATGACGCAAAACAACTAAGTCATATGCGCGATCTGTTAACTTCGAAATCACATCAACAACAGAGTTTGTAATTAATCGAATGCGCCCTTGTGCAATACCTGCGTCAGCGAATGCTATTTTGGCGATTTGTGTATGTTCCATTTCGTCATCTATTGATGTCAGAGTGCCGCTTTCCAACATACCGTCAAGGAGCCACAGCGAACCGACACCTGAACCTGTTCCAACTTCAACAACAGATTGAGCCTTAAGTGTAAAAGATAAATAGCGCAAAAATGCACCTGAGCCAGGTGTTGTATCAGTGGCCCCAAGTTCTACGCCTCGGGCACGTGCTTGAGATTTGAAAAAGTCTTCGGAGATAAATCCTTCAGCAAATTGATGTGGATCAATTTTCATCACAGAGATGAAATCCACTCTGTTAACAAGCGCACACCAAATCCAGTGCCTCCCTTTGAATTCTCCCCTGCATCTACCTCGCTGCGTGCAGTTCCGGCAATATCTAAGTGAACCCAGCGACGTGAACCAATAAAATTTTCGAGGAACAGCGCTGCAGTAACAGAGCCTGCAGAATACTTTCCCTTGCTAGCGTTGTGATTAAAATCTGCAATATCACTTCGAAGTGAATCTTTGTAATCATCAACTAATGGCATGTGCCACACACGATCACCAGATGTTTCTCCAGCTTTTGATAGTTGCACAGCAAGCGCATTGTCTCGGGTGTACATCGCAGCATACTGTCGACCTAAGCCAAGTGTTGCTGCACCCGTAAGCGTTGCAATATCTACCAAGTAATCAGGATCTAGATTCAAATCTGCAAATGCAAGACCATCTGCCAATACCAGTCGACCTTCGGCATCTGTATTAATAACTTCTACTGTTGTTCCACCGTAGTGTTTAATGACATCACTTGGGCGCTGCGCAGTGCCAGAGATAGCGTTTTCAGCCATCATCATCAATGCAGTTACTCGAACATTTGGTTGTAAGTGCTCAAGAGCGGTTAACGTACCGAGAATTGCAGCAGCTCCTGCCATGTCGCTCTTCATCGCCATCATGGTGTCATAGGGACGCTTTAATGAAATGCCGCCTGTATCAAAGGTTATGCCCTTGCCAACCAAGACAACATGGGGCAATGCATTAACTGATTTCTTACTAGATTTCGGCTGATACGAGACTTGAATCATGCGTGGGCCCGGCTTTGGTGATGATCCACCAACTGCGCGCAATCCACCAAATTCCTTTAGCTCTGTCCCTGAAAGAATTCTAACTTTCAGGGTTGTTCCCTTTGCAAAAGTTTCGGCCTGTTTGCCCATCCATGCTGGAGTTTTGATATTTGCAGGAGTGTGAACCAAATCGCGAGCGCGGCACATTGCTTGTGCTATTGCTGCTGCATCGTCTACCAGCTTTTTATTATTGCTTGCCACTAACAATGTTGGTTCTTCTTTTTTCTTATCAGTCTTTAGATTCCATACCCACGCACCAAGTGCCATTGAAATAGCATGTGCTTTTACTTCTTTAACTGCGCATGCAGAATAAACAGTCAAGTTTTTTCCACGAACTTTGCGGCCAACTGATGCGCCAGCTGCTCGAAGCGCTGTATTACTCTGATCCCCAACTGCAACTAAAAAGATTCGGTCGGTAGGACAATCAGTGGCACTAACTGGAATCTCAAAAATTTCTCCAGCTTTAGCGGTCGGAGCGAAGAAAGCCAGCTCGTCTACAAGATTTAATCCAAAGAATTTCTCGATCTCTGAAACCAGTGGGCCTACACATTCAAATACATCATCAGAATTCTTCACATATCCGATTGCAATTGAGTTAGCCGACGTAGCCGCTTTAATATCTAGCGAGGAGGCAATTGGTAGTGCTGACATGATTGGTAAGGCTAGTGCCTCGGAATAGGAATTACTTCTTCACAAGTGCGACTGCGGCGTGTAACGCGGCACTGAGATTGTTTGCTTCTTCAGCGTTCATCTCAACGACCAATCGGCCGCCGCCTTCTAGAGGGATTCGCATAACCAATGAGCGAGCTTCCTTTGTAACCTCCATTGGACCATCACCAGTGCGGGGTTTCATGGCTGCCATGTGGGGACTCCTCTAATCGGTTGAATTACTGATTTATTGCAAGGGGGTAAGTATCTCGCACAATGCTCTGTTGTGCGAAATCGGGGTGAGGGCTTAAATCCCGACTATTGCGCTCAATCTGGCCTTACCTTGCTTGATGATCGAATCCACCGAGCGCTCTGGAACCCCCAGCATCGCCGCAATCTGAGCCGCTGACATTGATTTGAGATAGTGCATCGTCAAGATGATGCGTTCTTCATCCGGCAAGGAGGCAAGGGCATCTGCCAGTGTCTGCGATTGCTTGCCCATTGACCTAGTTTACTTCGTTTGGATTACTTTCTATCGCGCAAATGGCGACTTAGTTTGGCAAGTGAAATCCTGACCCCAGCGTACAAACCAGGTGCAATAAGAAGGAATATCACTCGTGGAGTCAGAATCTCTTCGGACCAATCAAATCGAGTTGTATTTTCATCGATTGCACTTAGTTGAAAACGGCCTGTTCCTTTGATGATCTTTCCGGTGTGCACAACATCGCAGATATACGGTGGTTGCCATGAAGTAACAACCATGTGGTCCATTACCCCAAATTTGCCGATCCCCGTAAATGCAGCAATTGTTGTGCCAACTCCTTCACGAATCTCTGATGTAACTTCAACTGTGGTTTGCAACATCCACTCACCTTGTGATTCCCAATCAGCAAGAGCTGCCCACACTTTTTCAACCGGTGCTTGAATAACAAGGCTCATTGCGATGTGATTACTTCTCACGCGCCACATGCTTTCAGTGCGTCATCAACATTTGTAGTCCATTGCACAATGTCGCGCATCCCCGGCTTGATAAATTTTTCTTCCTCAAGATGAAGGATTAAGTGCTGCAAAGGTGCATAAACGCCAAATGGGTCCAAAATAACAACGGGCTTGGTGTGAAATTTTAAGTAGTGACCCACCCAAATTTCGAAAAACTCTTCAAGAGTTCCAGCGCCACCTGGCAAAGTGATGAATGCATCTGAAATATCTGTAATCATCTGCTTGCGTTGACCCATAGTTTCAACAACATGAAGTTCGTCGTTGTCATGATCTGCAAATTCAATGTCCACAAGTGCCTGTGGAATAACACCGACAGTCTTGCCACCCTTGTCGCGAGCACCCCTTGAGACGGCGCCCATCATTGAAATATGACCGCCACCAGTAACTAATTCGTTGGAAGATCCTGCAATTCCCTGCCCAAGTTCGTAGGCAAGTTCTACATACTTGTTATCAATCGTTGGGGATGATGAGCAGAACACGGCAATACGCATACTGCTAACAATAGAGGCTAGGCTTAGGACATGACGACTATTGCATCTGGCCATGGAATCGCAACGATCTCCAACGGGACCACCTTGGATGTTTGGTTCCCATCTCCATCTCTGTTGGCGCTGTCAGGTTCTGCTCCGGCAGAATTAAATGCACTTGTTGGTGCCGATGTTGCACGTGGGGTTAGTCGCGAATTAATTAGTCTCGAGATTGACACTACAAAGCCTCCTGTAGATGCAGCTGATGCTTATTTGCGTTTACATTTGTTATCACATCGACTTGTAAAGCCTCACGGGGTTGCACTTGATGGAATTTTTGGATTACTCAGCAATGTTGTGTGGACATCGGTTGGTCCATGCGCTGTTGATGGTTTTGAAATTACTCGCGCCCGTTTAAAAGCCGCGCATGGACATGTCAGTGTTTACGGTGTCGATAAATTCCCTCGAATGGTCGATTACGTGGTTCCTAGCGGAGTGCGAATTGCAGATGCAGATCGTGTTCGTTTAGGTGCACACCTTGCATCTGGAACAACAGTTATGCACGAAGGTTTTGTAAACTTCAATGCTGGAACTTTAGGAACTTCTATGGTCGAAGGCCGAATCTCTGCCGGAGTAGTGGTTGGTGATGGCTCTGATGTCGGTGGTGGTGCATCGATTATGGGAACTTTAAGTGGTGGCGGAAAAGAAGTTATTTCAATCGGTGAAAAGTGTCTACTAGGTGCGAATTCAGGTCTTGGTATTTCCCTCGGCGATAATTGTGTAATCGAAGCTGGAACCTATATAACTTCCGCTGCGAAGGTCAGACTTCCTGATGGCGAGATTGTTAAAGCCGGAACTCTTTCTGGTGCAAGCAACCTGTTGTTCCGACGTAATTCTCTAGATGGGTGCCTTGAAGTTGTGTTACGGACTGGGACTTGGGGTGGGCTCAACAGCATATTGCATGCCAACTAAATCAAAGTAGGAAGATGGAATTTTAGTTCGACTTCTAAAAGTTTCACCACGTAAACTCTTCTGAACTCCCGCACTCGATGTGGCTTTTATCGTTGCAACTGTTCCAGTTGTATTTTTCATAACCACGACTAAGGAAACAACATCAGGTAGCGCAAATGCTGCTGCAACAGCACCTTGCGTAACTGTGCGTTCCCACTGATAGAAGCGTGGATTCAACACTGGATCCAGGCTAGAAAGATCTGCAACAGAGTGCGTGAAGCTCTTCTGTGTGCCCCATGCGTTTCCAGAGGTCTCGGTTAATCCCCCTGATGAGCTACCGAAATATGCCGAGATTGGTTTGCCTGCCTGAGTAATAGTTAAACCGACAGTATTAGTAACCGCTGCTTTCCAGAACTTTCCCCAACCCTTTTCTGTTTCCTTTGCATACCCCAAAAATGTTTGATCAGAAATTTCATTATAAAGATCACAATCACACGATGATCGATAGATTCCTGCTTTACTCATTGCATACGTTCTAGAAGCAATAGCTTGCGCTTGGAGTGCAGCCTCCGGCCATGAAGACGGAACTTCACTTATTCCCCACAAATATTCATCAGATAAGCGCACAGAATTTGTTACTTCAATTCGATACCCCATAGTTGCTGCCTTGACCGCTTTAAACTGCATCTGGCCGTAACGATACTTTTTTGTAGCTCCCGTGTGGGATAACGATATAACTCCATCAACTCCAGGTAGATATCGAGTACCGCTCCAGCGAACAGTGAAGACTCGATTACGAGGAATACTTTTCGTGGTTTTTCCTGAAATAACACTTGGCAAAACTGTTGATCCCAAAATACTGAAATTTAAGGAACTCTTGATGGGTACAACTGCTAGAGGAGCAACCTCTTGAGCATCACCAATGTCACCACTAAAAATGTGCAATGTTGCATCAGGTGTCGAAGTTGCCATTTTTGCAGATGTTAACAAATGTCCAATATTTACTCGCAAAATTTTTGTATCATCCAAGGGTTCAACAGATACATCTTTGTAGTAATACGACACAATTGCGGTTGCTGTCTCGCCAGCTAAAGCTTTTGCTCTGGCACCGATCTGACTCATTCCAACGCCATGACCGTACCCAGCACCTTTTACTTGAAAAGATATAGGAATTTCTACTGCAGAAGATTGCGAAGGCAGTATTAGTGCAAGAGATATAGCCAAAACTAATGACTTAAAAATCCTCATCAATTACTGCGCTCTTTCCAAGGTGTAAGAACTCTTGATAAGCATGAATTACTTCAAGGGGTTCGCCACGTTGCACTAGTTTTCCTTTGTGCAACCATGCAATATCGTTACAGGTGTCGCGCAAAGTTTGCATCGCATGGCTCACTAAAATAAGTGCTCGATCTTCGCCTCGAAGTTCCTTTACGCGATTAAGGCTTTTTTCTTTGAACTTGGCATCACCTGTACTAAGGGCTTCGTCAATAATTAAAATATCAGGGCGAACTACTGCAGCTACTGAGAAGGCTAGTCGTGCGTACATTCCAGATGAATACGTACGCATCGGGGCATCGATTGCATCACCAAGTTCAGAAAAATCGGCTATCTCATCAAAGTTGCCGGCAATTTCTTCGCGGGACATCCCAGCAGCCAACCCACCCAAAAATACATTGTCCCGACCTGACAAAGATGGATTAAATCCAACTCCAAGTGCCAGCAGGGTGCTTACGCTTCCGTACACCTCGATGCGACCTTGCGATGGTGGCAAGATGCCAGCAACGCATCGCATTAATGATGATTTACCAGCACCATTTGTGCCGATTACTCCCAATACGTGCCCATACTGAACATCTAAATTGATGTCATCAAGTGCGCGAACAACTCGAGTTTGTTTTGTTCCCCGACCTAGTGATTTGACTCGAGATTTAAAAGTTGGCTTTTTATCTATCGATGTCGTGTAGGTAAGGCCAACTCCACGGATTGAAACCGCAAGTTCGTTAGTAATGTGCGAATTAGAGACGGACAGCGAACTCACGCTCCCTCGATAAAAAGAAATAAGTTCCAACTATGAAAAATCCTGTTGCCCACGCTAAGCCTTGAAGCATGCTTGAAAGCTGTGGGGCTTCTCCTTGAACCATTGCACGTGACCACGAATCTAGAATCGGGAACAGAGGATTAAAAATTTCAATGGCACGAAGACTAGGCTTTAGATCAGATGCAACGTAAAGAATTGGAGATAAGTAAAGTAGGGTGCGGGTTAAGTACGGCAAAAAGCTTGAAATATCTCTGAAATAGACATTGATACAGGAAATTGTAATTGCTAAAGCCAGGGCTAGAAAAATTGTTATCAATAAAACTGGGACAGCCCACAACATTTCAAATGTAAATGGGGTTCCAACAACTGCCTTAACCACAAAGAAAACAATTAATGTTGGTAGAAACTTAAAAATCGCGATTACCACGGCCGAAATTGGAAGCATAATTCGAGGAAACGCGGTGTTAAGAATTAGTCGCTGTCCGGCGGTTACAGATTTGACGCCACCGGTAAGACTGTTTGACACCAAGTAAAACAAAAAAAGACTCGCAGTTAAGTGTGCAAAACGTGCGCTATCTGTAGTTCCACCAATGATTATTATCAAAACAAAGTAAACCGCTGAAAGCAATAGCGGGTTAAGAACTAGCCATAACTGACCAAAAACCGAATCAAAATGTTGCTCACGAAGCTCTGATTTGGAGTACTCCTTGATAAAGGTGCGCCTAGACCATAAGGATTTCCAATAGCGACCAAGCTTGGGCAGGCCAGCCTTAAATGGCTCATAGACCTGCAGTGGTGTGCTCACGGATGCAAGGTTACATCAGGGGCCAGAGACTTAGGCGATGTAAGAAATCCAAGCCCCCAAGAAATGTGCATTGTTAGCAAGATTGTGGGCAAACACAGAATCTCACCCGCGCTTTTTCCAATTACTGCAGACGCAATCAGGATAAACACAGCATAAACAAGGGCTGGCATCAACAGATATGGAGAAACCAGCCAACCTAAAAGCAAAGAGAGTGTTGTTGCGGCAACAGTAAATGGTGGAGCTAAATAACGATAATTAATGGTGCCCTGATGACGACGTGAGACAACGCGACGCCAGCGACCATATTCAAAGTATTGCTTTGCTAACGCTTTAACTGTTGAACGAGGTCTATACGTAACAATTAAGCGCGGATCGAAGTAAACAACTCCGCCGGCCTGACGTAATCTAAAGTTGAGTTCCCAATCCTGGGCACGAGTAAATCGTTCATCAAATCCACCAACTGCCAGCAGTGCTTCTTTCCTAAATGCACCGAGATACACGGTATCGACTTCTCCAGCGGACCCACCAGTGTGGAATCGAGAAGCACCTACTCCAAGTGGACTGCGCATTGCGCGGGCTACAGATCGTTGAAACAAAGATTGTCCTTCAGCAGCCATTACGCCACCAACATTAACTGCCCCGGTTTTTTCTAAAATCTCTGAAACTAATTGACAATAATTACTAGGAATATTTGAATGACCATCGACCCGAACGATAATGGAATACTGGGCTGCAGCGATTGCGCGATTTAAACCCGCTGCGGTTCGACCGGTTGGATTATCAACAATTACGACTCTCGGATCATTTATGTGTAATCGCTGTGCGATCTCTAAGGTTCTGTCTAATGATGGAGCCACAGCCAGAATCACTTCTATCTTTCCGTCATATTGTTGAGCAAGGATCGCTCTCACTGCATCCTCTAGATAAATCTCCTCATTAAGGACAGGCAAAATCACCGAAATCTCTCTTTTCGGTGAGCCATATAACGCATTAGCTGATGTCGACATAACCCGCACACGCTATCGCTCAAGTACTCTCTGACAGTGAAATCAACGCGGGCAATTCGGATTATTACCTCACTATCTGTGGGAGTCGTCCTTATCTCCGCATTTTCTTGGTTGGGGCTAGGCCAGGTGAGCGGAGCCATCGATCGAATTGATGTATTCGGTACCTTGAAAGCTCGTCCTGATAAACCAAATAAAGCTTTGAACTATCTCCTTGTCGGATCAGATACTCGTGAAGGCTTAACAAAAGAGCAACGGAGATTGCTGCGAGTTGGATCAACAGCAACAGCTGCAGGTTCTCGATCTGACACCATGCTGCTTGTTCATATCTCCAAGTCGCGCGACAAGGCAACATTGATTTCAATTCCGCGTGATTCGTTAGTGACAATTCCTGAACATGTCTCATCTATCAATAAAACTAAAATGATTCCGGCTGCAAAAGGAAAGATCAATGCTGCCTTTGCTTTTGGTGGTGCTCCGCTTCTGATTCAAACAATTGAAAATGAAACCGGTGTTCGCATTGATCATTACATCGAAATTGGTTTTGCGGGATTTGCAGGGATGGTGGATTCATTAGGCGGAATCGAAGTGTGTACGAAGAAAGATATTGATGATCCAGGTAGCCACTTAGTTTTACCAGCTGGCGTTCATACGCTAAATGGCGTTGAGTCACTTAAATATGTTCGCACCCGCGATTTTGATGGCATGGGCGATCTTGGGCGTATGCAACGTCAACAACAATTCATGGGCGCTGTCCTAAGAAAAGTTACAAGTACAGGTGTATTGCTCAACCCAATCAAGCTTGTTAATTTCTTTAATGCCGCAATCGCAACAGTGAAAACAGATTCGCAACTTAATGAGAGCGACCTATTAACTCTTGCAAAACAAATGAAGAATCTTTCACCAAGCAAAATGCGTACATTGACTATTCCGCTAGGCAATACCAACGCTCGTGTCCCAGGTGTGGGATCGGTAGTTACATGGGATCCAGTATTAGCTCCAGAGCTTTTCAATCGTTTACGTGAAGATTTGCCACTTGTTGATACGGTTACCCCATCACCATCGGCATCCGCTAGCGCAAAAGCGACTCCTACTGTGATTGATAAATTCAAGACTCGTACCGCTGATGAAAATCCTTGTGGGGCTCTGAAGTAAACTGCCTCACATGACTTTAACTCTCTCGGTTGTTGGCTGCGGTTATCTCGGAGCCACCCATGCTGCTTGTATGTCTTCACTTGGTTTTACGGTAATTGGCGTCGATACAGATCCAGAAAAAGTGGCTCTGCTGCAAAGTGGAAAACTTCCATTTTATGAACCAGGCCTAGACACACTGCTCGAGCAAGAAATGAAAACAGGTCGCCTCTCTTTCACAACAGATTTTTCTGCTGTTAAGGATGCTGATGTTCACTTTGTCTGTGTTGGAACACCGCAAAGCAAAGATGGACTCGCAGCAGATTTAACCTATGTAAAGTCCGCAGTTGCTGCCATATCCCCGTATCTCAAAGAAGGATCCCTTGTTGTCGGCAAATCCACGGTTCCGGTTGGAACAGCGCAAGCATTGCGCGCCGAACTTGCAAAGACAGCGCCGCAATCAGATTTAGCATGGAACCCAGAATTCCTTCGTGAAGGTTTTGCTGTTGAAGATACTTTGACGCCAAACCGTTTAGTAGTCGGCGTTGCAAACGATCGCGCGGAAGAGATTCTAAAAGAGGTTTATGAACCTGTTATTGCATTAGGTACACCGTGGATTCGTGCAGACCTACCAACATCTGAACTAGTAAAAGTTGCTGCTAATTCATTTCTTGCAACAAAGATTTCATTTATCAACGCGATGGCTGAAGTATGCGAAGCTGCGGGTGGAGATGTAACAGTGCTTGCAAAGGCAATCGGATACGACCCTCGAATCGGCAGTCGCTTCTTGCAGGCAGGCATTGGCTTTGGTGGAGGCTGTCTTCCCAAAGATATTCGTGCATTTATGGCTCGCGCCGAAGAGTTAGGTGCCAAGCAAGCACTTGAGTTCTTACGGGAAATTGATGCAATAAACTTACGTGCCCGTCAGCGAGTAATTGATGTTGTGCGTGGAGAACTTTCAGAGGATCTAACTAAGTACAAAATTGCTGTTTTGGGTGCAACCTTTAAACCTGACAGTGATGATGTGCGTGACTCCCCTGCTTTAGATATCGCTGTTCAGTTGCATGCAGCGGGTGCAAAGGTTGTCATCCATGATCCACAAGGTATTAAGCCTGCTCGCAAGCGTTTCCCAAACCTTGATTTTGCTGAAGTTGTGACAGATGCAATTAAAGATGCGGATTTAATCCTTCACTTAACCGAATGGAAGGAGTACCGCCAGATCGATCCTGCCGCTATTTCTTCGATTGTTAAAAGTAAAATAATAATTGATGGGCGCAACATGTTGGATCGCACATTGTGGCGCAACGCTGGATGGAAGTTCCACGCACTTGGACGTACTGATTAATACCGAGGAAACAATTGACGCTGTCCTTGCACTGAAAACATGGGCAGTAGTTGGGCTTGGCAATAATCCTGAGCGCGCTGCATTTGGAGTAGCAAAACTTCTTCAAGATAAAGGTCACACAATCATTCCGGTATACCCACGAGCTGAAGTTGTGCACGGTGAAATTGGCTACAAAACTTTGACTGAAATTCCGGGATCTGTCGATGTTGTAGATTGTTTTGTTAATTCAACACTTGTTGGAAAAGTTGTAGATGAAGCAATTGCCATTGGTGCCAAGGCGGTCTGGCTGCAATTAGATGTGATTGATACTGATGCAATCGCTCGCGCACAGGCTGCCGGTTTACTGACGGTAATGGATCGTTGCCCTGCTATCGAATATCGCGCTAGGGCTTAAAAACCAGTTTTATGATTGCGGCGAGAGTTTAAGCTCTCGCCTTTTTCCTTTGCAATCTTATTAATTTCCTTTAAGCCATCTGCAACCTTTGCCGAAATCGCAGCATCAGATACACCCAAAATTCGTGCAGCCAGCAATGCTGCGTTCTTTGCATTACCAACTCCAACTGTTGCCACAGGAACACCTGCTGGCATTTGAACAATCGACAGCAAGGAATCCATTCCATCAAGGTTTTTTAGGGCAACTGGCACACCAATAACGGGAAGCGTTGTTAATGATGCAACCATTCCTGGTAAATGCGCAGAACCGCCTGCACCAGCAATGATTACTTTGTACCCCTTTGATTGCGCAGATTGTGCAAACTCAACCATCTCAAGTGGCATGCGATGTGCCGAGACAACATCTGCTGTATATGAGATTCCAAGATCATCCAAAATTTTTGCGGCATCTTCCATCGTTGGCCAGTCTGAATCTGACCCCATGATGATCGCTACATCACTCATCGATTTCTCCGCTCATATAGTCCACCGCATGTTGGACTTCATTGGTTAATTCTACGAGGTCTTTGCCTAGCAAAGTGACATGGCCGATCTTTCGACCTGGGCGTACATCCTTCTTGTAATGATGAAAATTAAGCGCAGGAGTCCGTGCCATCAAATGCAGAAAAGGACGATACATATCTGTCTTGCTGCCACCCAAAACATTTCCCATGACTGCAATAGGAGCTGTCATTGAAGGCTCTCCAAGTGGCAAATCTAAAACTGCACGCAGATGTTGTTCAAACTGACTTGTAAGAGAGCCCTCAATTGTCCAGTGACCAGAGTTATGCGGACGCATGGCCAACTCATTAATGAATAAGTTCTCCCCTTTTACAAACATTTCAACCGCCATCACGCCAACTACCCCAACTTCTGCTGCAATATCTAGTGCAAGTTTCTGTGCTTTTTCACTTAACGCCGCTGATAATTGTGGAGCAGGAGAAATTGTCATCACACAGATTCCATCTTTTTGCACCGTTTGCGTTGGAGCCCATGTTGTTGCCTGTCCATGAGGTGATCGTGCGACCATTACAGCGATCTCATAATCAAATTCAATCAATTCTTCAACTAGTAGCTTGGTCATCTGATGCAAAAGATCACCTAGCTCTTGTTCTGAATTAACTTTCCACACACCGCGTCCGTCATATCCACCTGTGATGGCTTTAGCGATAACGGGAAACTCTTTCACTTGATTTACTGCAGTCACTATTTGAAATTGTGGTGAGGGAAATGCCTGCAATTTCTGACGCATAGCTGCTTTATCTTGTGAATATAGAAATGATGCAGAAGAGGGACGAACAACCACTCCATCAGCTTCTAGCGCTTTGACAATACTTAATGGAATTAATTCGTGTTCAAAGGTAACAACATCACACTGCGCCGCAAACTCTCGAACAGTCTGAAGATCGGTGTAATCCCCAACAACATGCTGCGTTATCTGAGCGGCAGAATCATTGGAATCAGCTGCAAGCAACAATAAATTAACGCCTAGTGCAGTTGCAGGTGCGATACTCATTCGAGCAAGTTGTCCAGCGCCGATGACTCCGACGGTTGGAAAGGCTTTGCTCACCGGCTTATCGTAGATGAATTACATCGGCGGATTGAACATGCGTCCCATCATCCAAGATGAGCGCGCCAATATCTGAAATTGATTGTGCTCTAGCCAGGTGTGTAGCTCCGCCAGGGTATTCAACGCGAACATCCTTGCCTAAGGTGGCACTTAGATGTACGTATAGCGCCTGAACTTCGTCAATACCTTGATCCCATTGCACAAAATGCTCTTCAAACTCTTCCAATACCTCGCATAAAATTTCATCTCTCGTTAAATCAACTCCACCTTCAACAAGTAAGGATGTTGCTGTTTCTACAGGTAGTTGAGCTTCGCTCATGCCTACATTGATGCCGATACCAATTACTACTCCGTCACCAACTACTTCGGCAATTAGACCTGATACTTTTTTGTTATTAATCAAAATATCATTTGGCCATTTAACGGATGCGTGAAAAGCATGCAGAGTTTTAGCAACACTGTATCCGGCAATTAAAGGAAGCCATCCCCAGTCATCACGATTGCGTTGTGGTTTGATGTAAAAAGAAAATAGCAATGCACTTCCCTTTGGTGCCTCAAAGGTGCGATCTAATCGTCCTCGACCTGCTGTTTGAAACTCTGCAGCAATTACATCACCTACTTGTGCTTCACCATCGCGTACGCGTTGCACTAAATCGCCTTGCGTTGAACTCGTGAGTTCAACCACGCTTACTCGCCAGTAAGGCGTAATCAATCTATTGATCTCTGCTGGATCAAGCGCTGCACTTAACAATTCTTTGCCCACGACTAGTACCGTACGCCCATGAGCCGTGATCTGCATACAACTGCCGGAAAAATAGAAGACCTTCGTGATCGTGTTGAGGAAGCCATCCATGGTGGCTCCGAGCGCGCTGTAGAGAAGCAGCACTCAAAAGGCAAGAAGTCTGCTCGCGAGAGAATTGAATTGTTAGTTGATGCCGAGTCATTTACCGAGATTGATGAGTTTGCGCGTCACCGCTCAACTCAGTTTGGAATGGAAAAGAATCGCCCTTACGGTGACGGCGTAGTAATCGGAACAGCCACTGTTGATGGTCGCCCAATAGCTTTGTATTCACAAGATTTCACTGTGATGGGTGGATCCCTTGGTGAGGTCCACGCGGAAAAAATTGTGAAGATCGCAGAGTTCGCACTTAAATCTGGGATCCCACTCATCGGAATAAATGATTCTGGTGGAGCACGTATTCAAGAAGGTGTTGCATCCCTCAATGGGTACGGCAAGATTTTCCGACTTAACACTCGATCTTCAGGAGTTATCCCCCAGATCTCGCTGATCCTTGGGCCATGTGCTGGTGGATCTGCATATTCACCCGCGCTCACTGATTTCACAGTCATGGTGAATGAAACTTCCCATATGTTTATCACTGGTCCTGATGTTATTAAGACCGTTACCGGTGAAGAAGTCGGAATGGAAGAACTTGGTGGTGCCCGTACACATAATACGCGCACGGGTAATTCACATTATCTTGCAGAAAATGAAGATGATGCGATTGATTATGTAAAGGCCCTTCTTTCATACCTTCCATCAAACAACATGGATGCAGCACCTCATCTTCCACCAACTGAAACTTTGGAAAAAAAGGCTTCAGATATCGCACTTGATGCATTGATTCCGGATAGTCCGAACCAGCCCTATGACATGAAGATTTTGATTCAGGCATTAGTAGATGAGGCTGAATTCCTAGAAGTTCATGCGCTATATGCCCCAAATATAGTTGTGGGATTTGCACGCATCGAAGGTGAATCAATTGGAATAATTGCTAATCAACCTAATCAATTAGCCGGAACACTTGATATTAATTCCAGTGAAAAAGCAGCACGATTCTTGCGTTTCTGCGATGCCTTTAATATTCCTATTCTTACCCTTGTAGATGTTCCAGGTTTCTTACCGGGGACTGAACAGGAATGGGATGGAATTATCCGCCGCGGGGCCAAGTTGCTGTACGCATACGCTGAAGCATCTGTTCCACTAGTAACACTGATTACCCGCAAGGCTTACGGCGGAGCATTCATTGTTATGGGTTCCAAGTATCTTGGTAGTGACATTAATTTTGCGTGGCCAAGTGCTGAAATCGCAGTTATGGGTGCACAAGGAGCGGTAAATATTTTGTATCGAAAAGAGCTAAGTGACGCACAAGATCCTGAAGCTAAGCGTGCCGAGTTAGTGAAGGATTACAACGAATCGCTGGCAAATCCTTACTTGGCTGCCGAGCGAGGAACAATTGATACAGTCATTGAGCCAAGCCAATCTCGCGCATACATAACTAAAGCCTTTAGAACTCTCAAGACAAAGCGTGATGTTTTGCCCGCTCGCAAACATGGAAATATTCCTTTGTAATGAAATTTGAAATAACTAAAGGTGTTCCGACCGCTGAAGAGCTATTGGCAATTCAAGCGGTGATGTCACACCACAAACGTGAAGAGCTCATACCAGTGATTCGCCGCAGCGTGTACGGATCACCACAGTTGCGTCAGCCACTTCCGCAACAAATTACATTTGGTGCAAGAAGGTTTGGATAACGATGCCAACAATAGTTTTAGCTTCTCAATCAACTAGCCGACGCCGTTTACTTGAGTCTGCTGGATTATCACCAAAGATTATTGTGAGCAATGTTGATGAAGAAACAGATTTTTTCAACGCGATGCACCCCGCAGATATGGTTATAGCGCTAGCAATTACAAAGGCGCACACAGTCCGCGAGCAGATTGATTTTCCGGCAATTATTATCGGGTGTGACTCAACATTTGAATTCGACGGTGTTTCGCTAGGAAAACCAGGGACTCCAGATATTGCAACAGAGCGCGCAAAGCGAGTTCGAGGCAACTCCGGTTTACTGCACACAGGACATTGCATAATTGATACCGCAAAAGATGTTGAAATTTCAGATCGAGTAACAACACGGGTCACATTTGATCACATGAGCGATGAAGAAATTGCAGATTACGTTGCGACGGAAGAACCGCTTTATGTTGCGGGTGGTTTTACCCTCGATGGATTTAGCTCTCCTTTTATCCCTTCTATTGAAGGTGATTACACAAATGTAGTTGGCATATCAATGCCATTTGTACGCAAAGCATTTGCCCAGCTTGGATACTCGTGGCCTCAGGCAAAGGTGATGAAATGAAACGGGTACTTATTGCTAACCGTGGCGAAATTGCAGTCCGCATTATCCGTGCCTGCAAGGATCATGGCATTGAAAGCGTTGCGGTGTATTCAGATGAAGATCGCACATCACTTCATACGCAGATGGCAGATGCTGCCTATTCACTCCATGGCACCACAGCTACGCAAACTTATTTAGACATTGAAAAATTAATTGCTGTTGCTAAAGAATCTGGCGCAGATGCAGTTCACCCTGGATATGGATTTCTTTCAGAGAATGCACATTTTGCTCAAGCAGTTATTGACGCAGGCCTTACGTGGATTGGACCACCACCAGATGCAATTCGTGCATTAGGTGACAAGGTTTCTGCACGAAAGATTGCGGCAAAAGCTGGTGCTCCACTTGTTGCAGGTACACAAGATCCTGTCGAGGGCCACGAAGAGGTAACTGCATTTGCAAAGGAACATGGATTGCCTGTTGCAATTAAAGCTGCTCATGGTGGCGGTGGACGTGGCTTAAAGGTTGCACGAACTATGGAGGAGATTCCAGAGTTATTTGCATCTGCTGTACGAGAAGCAATATCGGGATTTGGTCGTGGTGAGTGCTTCGTAGAGCGCTATTTAGACAAGCCGCGACATGTTGAAACACAGGTCTTAGTTGATAAACAAGGCCATGCGGTTGTCGTTAGTACTCGTGATTGTTCATTGCAGCGTCGACATCAAAAACTTGTGGAAGAAGCTCCTGCACCATTTTTGACACAAGCTCAAAGTGATGAGCTCTATCGTTCTAGTAAAGCAATCATGAAAGAAGCCGGCTACGTTGGTGCAGGAACGTGTGAGTTCTTGATTGGTGTAGATGGAACAATTTCATTTCTTGAAGTAAATACGCGTTTGCAAGTTGAGCATCCTGTCAGTGAAGAAGTAACTGGGCTTGATCTTGTGCGCGAACAGTTCCGTATCGCAGATGGTGAGGCACTTGGATTTGATGATCCTGTGATTCGTGGACACTCAATTGAATTTCGAATCAATGGCGAAGATCCTGGTCGTTCTTTCTTGCCTGCACCTGGTCGCATTACTGATTGGAAAATTCCAACTGGACCTGGTGTTCGAGTCGATGCAGGTTTCCAAGGCGGCGACGCTATTGGTGGCAACTTCGATTCCCTGCTTGCCAAGCTGATTGTTACCGGCGCGACTCGCGAACAAGCAATTGACCGTGCTCGCCGAGCACTATCTGAATTCACAGTTGGCGGATTAGCAACTGCGATTCCATTTCATCGTGCAATTCTTGAAGATCCTGCATACACAAAGAATTTCAAGGTATATACAAGTTATATTGAAAATGAATTTGATAATCAGATTCCAGCATTTACATTCACTGAGCCACCTCTTGAAACTCATATAGCTCCCGAATATCTTGTTACCGAAGTTAATGGAAAGCGATTTGAAATTCTTGTTCATGCACCAAAGCCTGTTATAAAGCGGCATCGTGCAAAACAAACTATGACTGGTGGATCAAGTGGCTCTGGGCTTACTAGTCCCATGCAAGGCACTGTTGTTAAAATTGCAGTAGAAGAAGGTGCACACGTCGAAGTTGGTGACTTGGTCTTTGTTCTTGAAGCAATGAAAATGGAGCAGCCACTCACTGCCCACAAGGCGGGCATAATCTCTAATCTGACGGCAGTCATTGGAACCACTGTTTCAAGTGGAACTAATCTCTGTGACATTATTGATAAATAGCCTGACTTCTCAAAGCTTTGCCGCGAAGTTACTCTAGGCACATGGATCAATCATTAGAGGCCGAAATTCAGGCTTGGATAGCAGATGATCCAGATCCAGTTACAGCTTCTCAATTACAGCAGTGGCTAGACACCAACAATGAAGGTGAACTTCGGGCATCTTTTAATGGCTTTTTACAATTTGGTACTGCAGGTTTGCGTGGCCCTAATCGCCCCGGTCCATCTGGAATGAATCGAGCGGTCGTAGGTCGTGCCGCATCTGGAATTGTTTCTTACATGAAAGAGCGCAACTTAACTTCTGTTGTTATCGGTCGTGATGCACGGTATGGATCTGAAGATTACACATTTGAAACCGCAGAAATTATGAGTGGTGCCGGTATGAAAGTTTTTGTGTTACCGCGGCCACTACCAACCCCAGTTTTAGCATTTGCGACTAATGAATTAGGGTGCGATGTCGGCATCATGGTTACGGCAAGTCATAACCCGCCACAAGATAATGGATACAAGGTTTATCTCGGTGGCACCGTAGATGGAATTGAATATCGCGGATCTCAGATTGTTTCGCCGACTGATGTTTCAATGGCGCAAGCTATTGATGCAATCACATCTCTTAAGGCTCAACCGCGTGGAAAGACATGGACAGTATTGGGCGAAGATGTAATTGAAAAATACATCCAACGCACCGCGTCCCTTGCGACTAGCCCAGGCGCACTGAAAATTGTTTACACCGCGATGCACGGCGTTGGTACAGAAACCCTTCAACGCGTTTTCCACAAAGCTGGATTCTTAGCACCAATCTTGGTTGATGCACAGGCTGCACCGGATCCTGATTTTCCAACAGTTGCTTTTCCAAATCCCGAAGAACCTGGTGCAATTGATTTAGCACTTGAAACAGCCAGGATTTTTGATGCAGATTTAGTAATTGCAAATGATCCGGATGCAGATCGATGTGCAGCTGCTGTTAAGGATCCTGCAACTGGTTGGCGAATGCTCAGAGGCGATGAATTAGGGGCACTTTTGGGTGAATACATAGCTCGAACAGCTACTGGTGGAGTTTTTGCTAATTCAATTGTTTCCTCGTCAATTCTGAAGAAAATAGCAGAGCATCACAAACTCGAATTCAAAGAAACTCTGACTGGCTTCAAATGGCTTGCAAAAATAAAGGATTTAACTTTTGGCTATGAAGAAGCACTTGGTTATGCAGTTGATGCAAAGACCGTCAATGATAAAGATGGTATCTCTGCAGCAATAACTTTGGCGCAAATAGCAACTGACCTCGCAGCAGACGGAAAAACTGTTCTGGATTTGTTAGATGAAATTTGGGAACGCCATGGCTTCCACGGAACCGAACAGATTTCTATCCGCCTAAGTGATCTCTCAAAAGTGAATGTGATTCTTGGCGGGCTGCGTAAAAATCCACCACAAAGTATTGCAGGCCGTACGGTTACATCGATTGATGACCTAGCCGCCCCGACAGATGGATTACCACCAACTGACGGTTTAAGAATTTGGCTAGATGGTGGAGTTCGAATAATTATTCGTCCCAGCGGCACTGAAGCAAAGATGAAGTGTTACATTGAGGTAATTGAAAAGGATTCCAAAACCGCTCAAGTAGTATTGGATCAAATGCGACCACCGCTTAAGGAATTGTTATCGTGAGTTTTTATGGTTTAGTTGATGGCACTGATGCCTCACTAAAGAGTTACCTCGGTAAGCTTTCCGGTGTAGATCAGGTTGGCGCTGAAACTCGCGCGGCAATGCTTGCAACCAGAAGCATTAAAACAACATCTAAGCGCTGGGCAATTGATACAGCGATTAAGATGGTTGATTTAACAACTCTTGAAGGTGCAGATACTCCTGGCAAAGTGAAAGCTTTGTGTACAAAGGCTGTCCGGCCAGACCCAACAGATTCGACGGTTCCGAGTGTTGGTGCAGTCTGTGTTTACAACGATATGGTCGGGGTGGCTCGTACACATCTAGATTTAATTGGTGGCCAGCATGTCCCAGTAGCAGCGGTTTCAACTGCTTTTCCTTCAGGTCGTGCATCAATGGCGGTAAAGATCCAAGATACTCAAGATGCCATTGATGCCGGTGCAGCAGAAATCGATATGGTGATTGATCGCGGCGCATTTCTTGCAGGCCGCTACATCGATGTATTTAATGAAATAGTTCAGATCCGCCAGGTATGTGGCGATAAAGCACATTTAAAGGTTATTTTCGAAACTGGTGAGTTAGTCACTTATGACAATGTGCGTAAAGCATCCTTTCTGGCAATGGCAGCCGGCGCAGACTTTATTAAGACATCCACGGGCAAAGTTGCACCTGCTGCAACTCCCCCAGTTGTTCTTGTGATGCTCGAAGCTGTTCGCGACTTTTATGAGATGACTCAGGTACGAATCGGAGTTAAGCCTGCGGGTGGAATCCGAAATACCAAAGATGCAATCAAGCAATTAGTTTTGGTCAATGAAACTGTTGGACCAGATTGGCTCAATCCGAAACTCTTTCGTATCGGAGCCAGTGCATTGCTCAATGATCTATTGATGCAGCGCATGAAGATGGATGATGGTTATTACACTAGCCCTCAGTATGTGACGATGGATTAATGGAGACGACTATGACCTTCGAATACGCCCCAGCGCCAGAATCTCGCGCAATTGTCACGATCAAGCCTAAGTATGGACACTTCATCGGAGGGAAATTTGTTGCAGGCGGCAAGCACTTTCCAACAATTAACCCAGCAACTGAAGAGGTACTAAGCCAGATCGCACTTGCCGGTAAAGCAGATGTTGATGCAGCGGTAAAAGCGGCACGCAAGGCATATACAAACATCTGGTCAAAGATGTCAGGCAAAGAGCGCGGAAAGTATTTGTATCGCATCGCTCGCATCATGCAAGAGCGTGCACGTGAATTTGCAGTACTTGAAACTCTAGATAACGGTAAACCGATTCGTGAGTCACGTGATACCGATATTCCATTGGCCGCGGCTCACTTTTTCTATCATGCAGGATGGGCAGACAAGCTGGAATACGCTGGTCTTGGCACATCTCCAAAGCCACTAGGTGTTGCAGGACAGATTATTCCTTGGAACTTTCCCTTATTGATGTTGGCATGGAAGGTTGCACCAGCACTTGCTGCTGGAAACACAGTTGTACTAAAGCCAGCTGAATCAACACCACTTACAGCGTTGCTGTTTGCAGAAGTTTGCCAGCAGGCAGAACTTCCAGCGGGTGTAGTAAACATTATTACAGGTGATGGATCAACAGGTGCATTAATTGTTAACCATCCAGGTATCGATAAGATTGCATTTACTGGATCAACTGAAGTTGGAAAGATTATTGCTCGCGCTGTTGCCCCAACCAACAAGAGCGTTACCTTAGAACTCGGTGGCAAGGCCGCCAATATTGTTTTTGATGATGCGCCAATTGATGAGACTGTTGAAGGAATTGTTAATGGCATCTTCTTCAATCAAGGACATGTATGTTGCGCGGGCTCTCGCTTATTGTTACAAGAAAATGTAGCTGAAGAAGTTTTGCATAAGCTCAAGAACCGAATGGAAAAGATTCGTGTGGGCGATCCAATGGATAAGAACACTGATGTTGGTGCGATCAATAGCAAGGAACAACTTGCAAAAATTATTGAGCTCGCCGCCGTTGGCGATTTAGAAGGCGCAGAACGCTGGAGTCCTGAATGTAAGCTGCCAAGTAAGGGATTCTGGTTTGCACCGACAATCTTTACTGGCGTCACACAGGCACATCGAATTGCACGTGAGGAAATCTTTGGTCCAGTTCTCTCGGTTTTAACATTTAGAACACCTGCCGAGGCCATAGAAAAGGCAAACAACACCCCCTTTGGTCTATCCGCTGGCATCTGGAGTGAAAAAGGTTCTCGCACATTGTGGGCATCACAACAGCTTCGCGCAGGCGTTATTTGGGCTAATACCTTTAACAAGTTTGATCCGACTTCACCATTTGGCGGATATAAGGAATCGGGGTGGGGTCGCGAAGGCGGACGCCACGGCCTGGCTGCTTATTTGAAGGGAGTTAGCCATGAGTAACCGCATTGATGTGAAGAAAACCTACAAGCTATATATAAATGGTGCTTTCCCTCGCACGGAATCAGGTCGTACCTACGAAGTTAAAAATGCAAAAGGTGTATTTGTTGCAAACCCATGCCTTGCATCTCGTAAAGATTTGCGAGATGCCGTTGTTGCAGCACGCGCAGCACATACAGGATGGAATAAAGCCACTGCATATAACCGTGGACAGATTCTGTATCGTATTGCTGAAATGCTTGAAGGCCGTCGTGGACAATTTGTGGAAGAAATTATAAATGTCACTGGGGTAACAAAGATAAAGGCAGACAAAGAAGTAACTGAAGCTATTGATCGTCTTGTTTGGTATGCAGGGTGGACAGATAAAATTGCTTCTCTTGCAGGATCTACTAATCCAGTTGCTGGTCCTTTCTACAACTTTACGATTCCAGAAAGTATGGGAGTCGTAGCGGCAATCGCTCCTGAATCTCCTTCGCTACTTGGGTTAATTGATGCAATTGCACCAATCATTACCTCTGGAAATACAGTTGTTGTTCTGGCAAGTACTAAAGCGCCATTGTCTGCAATGACATTTGCTGAAGTTCTAGCAACTAGTGATCTACCTGCAGGTGTTATCAATATTCTGACAGGCAAAAAGGATGAAATTGCCCCATGGATGGCATCTCACATGGATATCGATGCCTTAGATATTTCTGGACTACCGTCAAAGAAGCATGCTGAGATCAAGGTTGCTGGAGCTGAAAACTTGAAGCGAATTCATTCTTTTAAGTCAGCAGATCCTGGTCGCATTGTTGCCTTTATGGAAGCTAAGACTGTTTGGCATCCAATAGGGCTATGAATTAATGGTTTTTAGCCACAATTGCACAACCGCAGCAACATCTAGATCAAGAGCTACGCGTACTTTTGCTGAATCCTCTAGGTCAAGTGGCTCTAACTGCTTCAGCCAAGCATCTCGTCGATCCACAATAGTTTGACCACGTGCAGGGCCAGCTGATGTATCAACCACAACATCAAACATCTCGGTTGTAAAGAGCTCTGGATGGATTACTAATGCAAGTGCGCCGTAATCACCTAAAGATATTGGATCTGTTTTAACCTGCTCCATAAATCCAAGTGCAAGCGATCCTGCAAATTGCGAAGAAGGCTTTTCTGATTTACTCATAGAAGTTGCATCCGCTCGACCAATTGTTGGACGCATGAAAACATCTAGCCCGTACATTGAAATAGGAACTCCGCTTTGAAAAACAATTGCGGCAGCTTCAGGATCGTGCCACACGTTAAATTCTGCAGCCGCAGTTGCATTACCAGCAGCTGCTGAACCACCCATCAAGACGATGCGATGGATCTTTTTGGCAGTTTCAGGAAATGCTCGCAAGAACAATGCGATATTTGTTAATGGTGCGATCGGGACAATTGTTACAGGATCTGCTGATGACTCAATGAGGTCCCGGAGTAGTTCAACCGCTGATCGGGGGTCAACTATGCGATGTGATGGTGCAATCCCAAGATCACACATTCCATCTTTACCGTGCACATACTCTGCGTACTGGCTCTTGCCTAATAGTGGACGGACCGCACCTCGTGCAACAGGAATGTCTCCTGCATCTGCTGCATCCAGGACCTTAAATGTATTTGCCACAACCTGATCAACATTGGTATTTCCATCGACGCAGGTAATACCTAGCAAATTAATGTCGGGATGCATCGCTGCAAATAAAACAGCGAAGGCGTCATCTACGCCAGTATCTACATCCATAATGATTGAAGTTTTGGTCATAACGGCTAGCCTACTGCTATGACCGCCAATGGAATCAAGTCTGGAGTTATTGCAGTTGTAGGCAGTGCAATGATGGATTTAACTGCCTATGCCGATGTACTGCCTGAACCTGGCCAAACCCTAGCGGGTCAACTGTTTACAACAGGTTTTGGTGGCAAGGGTGCAAATCAAGCGGTCATGGCGGCTCACTGCGGTGCCCAGGTTCACTTTATTGGCAAGTTAGGTAAGGATGTTTTCGGAAATGCAATTGCAGACAACTTTGTAAAAGTTGGGATTAATTCACAATGTGTTGATCGAAGTGAAACGGCAACTGGGATTGCTCATATCTGCGTTGATGGCAATGGTGAGAATCGGATTATTATAATTCCGGGCGCAAATAATGAGATCGAAGTTTCTAGAGCGGTAGCAGCAATAGATTCAATAAAGAACTTGGCTGTTGTAGTTGCTCAATGCGAAATCAAGCAAGAAGTAACCCTTGCTTCATTCAAAGCGGCCAAAGCACGTGGATGCATAACTATTTTAAATCCTGCTCCATATCAAGAGATTTCAACTGATCTTTTGGCGCTTTGTGATTGGATTATTCCAAATGAGACCGAATTCCGTGAGCTATATGGAGAATTACCAACAAATGAGGAGATTCTAAAAAGTTTTAGGCCTGGTAAAAATTCAATTGTCACTCTTGGTAGCCAAGGTGCAGTTTTTATTCCAGCTGATGGACAATTAATTAATGTAGCTGCACCAAAAGTTACGGCGGTGGATACGACAGGTGCCGGTGATGCTTTTGTTGGGGCATTTGCCTACTCAATTGCTAGTGGACAAGATCCAGTGACCGCAATGACTTTAGGAATTAAAGTTGCATCTTTAAGTGTTACCAGAAAGGGTGCGCAATCTTCTTACCCACATCAAGCAGAGATTGCTACGCTTTCATAACCCCGCAAAACAAATGTTGGTCTGCGAATAGCATCTCCTGCTAATTGCATAGTGGGATATTTTTCCCACAGAGCCGGCAAAGAAACACTCATTTCAAGTCGAGCTAAAGGTGCACCGAGGCAGAAGTGAATGCCCGCCCCAAAACCAATGTGCGGGTTGGGATCACGGGTTAAATCCATTAAATCTGGGCGTGAAAACACTGTTTCATCCCGGTTTGCAGAACCAATAAGGGCAGCAATCTTTTGTCCTTGCTTGATCTGCACTCCCCCAAGTTCGGTATCTGCTGTCGCTGTTCGTTCAAACAAATGCAGTGGCGCATCAAATCGCATGAACTCTTCAAGGGCGGTATCGGTTATGCCACGCGGATTATCGCGAAGTAAAGCAACTTGATCGGGCCGCTGAAGGGCAGCAACCATTCCATTACCAAATGCGTTGACACTTGCCTCGTGACCTGCGTTTAGAAGCAGCACGCATGTCGCAACTAGCTCATGCATGTTTAGCTTTTCACCATTTTCTTCAACGGATGCAAGATCTGAAATCAAATCTACACCCGGCATCTTCTTGCGGCTTTCAGCCAAATTCTTTACATAATCTGCAAACTCTCGCGCAGCAATCTTCGCCTCAACTTGGTATTGCAGAGTTGGATTTACTTCATACATTTTTACAATAGCTTGTGACCATGGTCTAAGTAAGTGCTCTTCAGATTCTGGGAAACCCAATAAGTCAGCGATAATTTTTACTGGCAATGGTTCGGCGTAATCAGCGATTAGATCAAATGTCTGACCTGATTTAACCTTTTCATCAATTGAGTCAAGTAATTGATTGGTGATACGACCGACAGCAGGTCGCATACCTTCAATCTTTTGACGGTTAAAAGCTTTTGCAACAAGTGAACGAAGTCGAGTGTGCTTAGGTGGCTCGCTATCTAGAATTGAATCAGCATGTAACCAATTAAAAATTTCCCATTCAAATTGTGGAGTTTTTTCGGTAAATATTCTGCCTAGCGATTTATTGCGAAAGACATCATTAGCGTCACAATGTCGAGCGGCTAGAAACATCTGCATTCCTTCATGCCATACAGGTTCGCCTGCAGCACGAAGTTCTTTCAGCGCCGGGTATGGGTTAGTTACAAAGGCTGAATCATTAAAATCGATCATGAACCAGATGAAACCTTTGCATATCCAGGTTTGATGACCTGCTCGATAATTTTTAAGCGCTCTGGATATGGAATAAATGCGCTTTTCATAGCGTTAATAGTGAGTCTTTGTAGCTCTGCAAAATCCCAGTTAAAGGCTTTTACCGCTTCTTCCATCTCAAATGACATTGAAGTTTGGCTCATTAAACGGTTGTCCGTATTAAGAGTTACACGAAAACGAAGTTTGGCTAACGCGCCAATTGGATGTTCGGCGTAACTTGCTGCTGCCCCTGTTTGAAGATTTGAAGTGGGACAGAGTTCTAGTGGGATGCGTCGATCTCGAACATAGGATGCAAGTCGACCCAGCTGTGGTTCAGCACCAGAAAAATCGATGTCATCGATGATTCGAACGCCGTGACCTAGTCTTTCGGCTCCGCAGAGTTGGATGGCTTCCCAGATGGACGGGATTCCATACGCTTCACCAGCATGGATAGTAAAATGGGCATCTTCTTTACGAAGATAATCAAAAGTATCTTTTTGATCAGATGGCGGGAAACCATCTTCAGGACCAGCGATATCAAATCCAACAACTCCTTTGTCTCGGTACTTAACAACAAGTTCGGCAACTTCTTGCGAGTTTTTATTCTGACGCATTCCGCACAACAGTGAGCGAACAACGATTGGATGACCTTCGGCAGCTGCCTCTTTCATTCCAATTTCATATCCTTCAATTGTTGCTTCTACAACATCTGCCATAGACAAGCCTTGACCTGTAAATAACTCTGGTGCGCCACGAACTTCGGCGTACACAACACCGTCGCGGGCAAGATCTAGCGCGCATTCGCGAGCAACACGGATAATATCTTCGCGGCGTTGCATCACTGCAATTGTGTGATCAAAGGTTTCAAGGTAGCGAACCAATGAACCAGAATCACAGGCTTCGCGAAACCACGTTGCTAGTTCGGCTGCATCATCGGTAGGAAGTGCGGTGTAACCGATTTCTTTGGCGATATCAATAATTGTTTGTGGTCGCAGTCCGCCATCAAGATGATCATGCAGCAACACCTTAGGAACTAATGCGATCTGATCCTTAGTAGGAATACTGTTCATTGACATTTTTTGCCCCTATGTCCCTTAATCAACGATTCGTTCAATAACTAACGGCAGACGATCAATGCCTGCGGAAGGTACGGCTCCAATACTCACAGAGTTCTCCAGTGACTCCAAAGCCCGAGTAAAGGCGGCTGGAGTGTCTGTGTGGAGCGTATACAGCGGAGATCCCGCGCGTATTAAATCCCCTGGCTTAGCGTGGATTTCAATTCCAGCACCCGCCTGAACACTCTCGCCCTGACGAGATCGACCTGCTCCCAAACGCCAGGCAGCAATTCCAACCTTCATTGCATCCATAGAAAGAATAGTTCCGTCACGATCTGCAGTGACAACTGTGTTTTCCTTTGCTACCGGAAGCTTTGCATCAGGATCTCCGCCTTGGGCAGAAATCATCTGACGCCACACATCCATTGCTTTTCCATTTTTTAATGCAGCGACAGGATCGGCATCTTTAATTCCAACTAGTTCCAACATTTCTTGTGCCAACAAAACAGTAAGTTCGACGACATCTGATGGCCCTCCGCCTGCAAGAACTTCTACAGATTCACGGACTTCGAGCGCATTACCTGCGGTCAATCCCAGTGGAACATCCATCGCTGTAACTAATGCAACTGTATTTACACCCGCACGTTTTCCCAGACCAACCATTACATGAGCAAGTTCTTTCGCTTTTTCAGGATCACTCATAAACGCTCCGGCGCCAGTTTTAACATCCAATACAAGCGCGCTAGTTCCTTCAGCGATCTTTTTGCTCATAATTGAAGATGCAATGAGTGGAATAGCCTCAACCGTTGCAGTGACATCTCGCAATGCATATAGTTTTTTATCCGCTGGAGCTAGGCCCGCACCTGCTGCACAAATAACTGCGCCGCAATCTTGTAATACTTTGAGCATTTCAGCATTGGATAAAGATGCTCGCCATCCTGGAATAGATTCCAATTTATCCAACGTTCCACCTGTATGGCCTAATCCGCGACCAGAAAGTTGTGGAATAGCCGCACCACATGCTGCAACTAGTGGAGCTAAAGGTAAAGTGATTTTGTCACCAACACCACCAGTTGAATGCTTATCAACTGTTGGACGAGATAGCGCTGACCAGTTCATGCGTTCGCCGCTATTGATCATTGCATCTGTCCATCGTGATATTTCACGATTCTCCATACCGTTAAGCAATATCGCCATTAACAACGCTGACATCTGCTCATCGGCAACGGCTCCGCGGGTATAAGCGTCGATGACCCAATCGATTTGTGGATCAGTTAAAGAATGGTGGTCTCGCTTTGCCGCAATGATTTCAGCGGCTGAAAAGGCTTCAATCACTTAGCGCTCGTTGCGGTCAAGATCATCTGGGCCAAATGCCCACGGCAACATTGCAGACATTTTTTGAGGTCCATCATCTGTCATTAGCAGGGCTTCTGGGCCACCATGTTCAAATAACAGTTGTCGGCAACGTCCACACGGTGCCAAATAGTTTCCTTGTCCATCAACACAAACAATGGCGATTAATCGTCCACCGCCGGTAGAAATCAGATTAGAAACTAGTCCGCACTCAGCACAGAGTCCAACTCCGTAACTAGCATTTTCTACATTACAACCAGTTGCAATGCGACCATCACTTACCAATGCTGCAACACCAACTGGAAACTTTGAATATGGCGCATAGGCGTTTTTCATTGCACCAATAGCTTCTTGATGAATGTGATCCCAATTAATCTGGGTCATCGCAAACCGCCACGACGATATGGAATTCCATCTGCCGCCGGCATTCGCAATCTTTGCGAAGCAAGAGCCATAACTAAAATTGTTGCGATATACGGAGTCATTGTTACAAGCTGACCTGGAAGTTCATCAACTGCAAAGAAGAACCATAAGGTAAAGGCAGCTGAGCCAAGGCTAAGCATCGCACTCAATTGCTTGCCACCCTTGAACTTTCTAAATGCAACAAATAGCAAAATTACAACTATAAAGAGAAGTAGCGCATGGATCGCAGCTGAATCACGAAGTTGAAGTGCATCAGCAAAACCAAATAGGCCAGCACCTGCCAATAATCCGCCTGGACGATAATTGCCAAATAGAAGTGCTGCAAGGCCGATATATCCGCGACCCGCAACCTGATTTTCTTGGTAATTACTCGCCGCAACGATAGCTAAGAATCCTCCACCTAATCCCGCTAGGCCACCTGAAATAAGTACACCTGCATACTTCATCGCATAGACGTTAACACCAAGTGATTCAGCAGCAGTGGGAGCTTCGCCAGCACTGCGTAGACGCAATCCAAATGCAGTACGCCACAAGATGAAGTATGCCAAGGGTACAAATGAGATTGCAACAACTGTTACATATGAAACATCGCCAGTTAGGCCGCGAAGAATTGAAGCAAAATCAGAGATGAAGAACCAATTCAGGTTCGCGATAGAGCCCAATAGATCCGGGCTCTTCCATCCAAAGTAATGGCCACCAGATAAAATTGGTAAACCGTTAACCGAAATGGTTTCGATTCCTGGTGATTGTGATGGTCCAGGCCATGATCCACCTTGGTACAAAAGGGTGGAAAGATATCGAACCAGTCCTGCCGCAATAATATTGATTGCAACTCCTGAAACAACATGGTCAACACCAAATGTCACAGTTGCAACGGCGTGAACCAAAGCACCTAGAGATCCAAAAATGACTGCAGCTAATAAGCCTGCCCATGGCCCGTGCTGTGAACCAATGAAGCCACCGGCCCATGCACCCATAATCATCATGCCTTCTAAGCCAATGTTCACAACACCAGCACGTTCTGAAAACAAACCACCCAACGCAGCAAGAACAATTGGCACAGAAAGTAATAGCGCCGCAGAAGCGGTTCCAGTGCTAGTTAGATCCGAAGCGCCAGTGATGATGCGAATAGATGCCAAGACAAAAACCAGCATGGTTGCGTAACGCAGCATCTTCATAGCCTTCATGCTTGCACCACCTTTGCTAACTCATTGCTTTGCAGCGTTAATCTGAAGCGTCTAATAACTTCGTATGCCACGACTGAGCTCAAGAGAATTGAGCCTTGCATGATCACGTAGGTTTCAGGTGCAATATCAATGAGTTCTAAAGAACGTGAACTAACTTCTAAGAATCCAAAGAGAAGTGCACTAACGGCCATTCCGCCAGCAGAGTTGCGACCCAATAATGCAACAGCAATAGCTGAGAAACCAATACCTGCACGGAATCCAAGGTTGTAAGAGTGAGTTTGCCCAAGGACTTCAGGTAAACCTGAAAGTCCTGCAATAGCGCCAGAAATAACTAGCGCCATAAAGGTCATCTTTTTGGAATTAACTCCACTGACTCGAGCAGCAATTGGATTTAATCCAGAGGCTCGAAGCTCGAATCCAAAGCGAGTGCGATTAACAACAAACCAGAAAATAAATCCCAGCGCAACTGCTACGAAAAACATTCCGTAGATTCCACCACCTGGTTGATCTTCTACGCCAAGTTTACGCAGGATTGGCATTAGATCGGGAACCTGTGCTGACGCCGGTAGCTCCTTGGTTTGAAGGTTGTTTGAGTTTTCTTCTATCAGTGCAAAGTGCTTCGACAGTAGGTAAGCAGACAAACCGCCTGCCAAGCTATTAAGCATGATTGTCGAGATAACCTCATTCACGCCCCGTTTTACCTTTAAATAAGCAGCAATAGCGGCCCACAATCCACCAAATGTCATCGCCACAATAAAGACTGCGGCAACATGTAAAACCGGTGGAAGAACAAACATAGCTCCGATGTAGCAACTAAATAGTGCGCCTAAGCGCAATTGACCTTCAACACCGATGTTAAAGAGACCCGCCCTAAATGTAACTGCAATAGCAATTGCGGCGATGTAATAAGGGGTCGCCGTATTTACGATCTCCATCAAGGATCCTGCTTCAGTACCGTAATCCCACATAGTTTTAAAGGCTTCAAGTGGTGACTTCTTGCTGGCAATCACTGCAATGCTTGAAATTATGATTGAGAAAATCGCTGCAGCCAGCGGTGCCGCGATCGCTAAGCCAACTTTGCTGGGAGATAACTTTCTAGTGAGCAAATTACTCATGCTGCACCTGTCATCGCAGAACCTAGTTGCTCTGGAGTAGTTTTTGCTGGATCTAACTCAGCTGTAATCGCACCGCGCAACATGACAAGCAATCGATCAGACATTCCAATCAATTCTTCAAGGTCGGCTGAGATTAAAACAATCGCCATTCCTTTTTCGCGAGCCTTGCGCAGAACATCCCAAATAGCACCCTGTGCACCAACATCAACACCACGCGTTGGATGCGATGCCACTAACAGTGCTGGCGCTTTGCTCATCTCACGGCCGACAATAAACTTCTGCTGATTTCCACCTGACAGCGCAGCTGCCAATGTGTCTGGACCAGGTGCACGCACATCAAACTCTTGCATGATTGTGCGGGTACTTTCCATGGTTGCTTTTTTATCAATAACAAAACCACGCATAACCGGTTTGCTTCGTTGGTGACCAAGAATTCTGTTCTCCCACAATGGTGAGCCCATCATGAGTGCTTGTCGCTGTCGATCTTCAGGAATCAAACCAATACCTAAATCATGGCGATCTGCAACGCTTAAATCATCTATAGCCGAGCCATTAAATTGAATTGCTCCAGTGTAATCACGCAGACCCATAATTGCTTCTACTAATTCAGCCTGACCATTTCCTTCTACACCAGCAATTCCAATAACTTCACCGGCATGCAGATCAAATGAGATATTCGCCAATAAATCACGGCTACCTGTTTTTGTAGGGATGCATACATCCTTAAGCGACAAGGTGATTTCTTCACGGCGCGTGTGTCCTAATGTGGATGGCTTTGGAAGCTCGCTTCCAACCATTAATTCAGCTAATTGACGGGCAGTGACATCTTTTGATTTTACTTCGGCAACAGTAGAGCCTTGACGCACAACGGTTACATCATCTGCAACTCGCAAAACTTCATCAAGCTTATGTGAGATAAAAATCAGAGCCATTCCTTGTGCGCGTAGTCCTTCTAGTGCCTGAAATAGATCATCTACCTCTTGCGGGACCAATACTGCGGTTGGTTCATCAAAGATTAAAATTCGAGCTCCACGGAATAAAACTTTTAAGATCTCAACTCTTTGGCGCTGACCAACACCTAACTCTTCGACAAGTACATCTGGATCAATATCTAGGCCGTATTGCTGAGCCATATCAACAATCTTCTTTCGTGCGCTTGCAAAATCAATTGTTGCGCCATGTTGTGGTTCTGAACCCAAGATAATATTTTCTAGTACCGTGAAGTTATCGGCCAACATAAAGTGTTGGTGAACCATTCCGATTCCTGCATCGATTGCATCGTTGGGAGTTTTAAAATTTACAAGTTGGCCATTTACTAAAATTTCACCCGAGTCAGGGCGCTGCATTCCGTAAAGGATCTTCATAACAGTCGATTTGCCAGCACCATTTTCGCCGACAAGAGCATGCACTGTGCCAGTTTCAACTTTCAGAGAGACATCCTTGTTGGCAATAACGCCAGGAAAGCGCTTACTGATGTGTCGCAGTTCTACTGCTACTGACACTTAAACTCTCCTTTGATTAAATTCTTACTAGGGAAAAGCATTTGGCCCAACAAGGAGATTTAACTCCATTGCTGGGCCAAACGCCACTTACGTTTACGAGATTATGGCTAAATCAATTCCTCAAAGCGTTTATGGCTTTGTTGGAACCTTGATCTTGCCTGACTTGATTGCGGCAGCAGCCTTATCGATCTGTGCCTTGTACTTGTTGATGTATCCACCTGAGTAAGAAACGCCAACACCATCAAGTGAGAGGTTGTAAACGCGACCGTAAATACCCTTTCCGGCATTCAAAATATCGTTCACAGATGAACCTGCAACAGATGTTGCAATAACATCGTAGACAGCACGGTCAACGCGCTTGATCATTGATGTGAGCATGTTCTTCTTCTCTGCAGCTGAAGCAGATAGGTACTGATCAGAGTCAACTCCAATAGTCCAAACCTTCTTGCCAGCCTTTGCAGCATCTGTTGCAGCTGCGAAGTTACCCGCACCTGATCCACCTGCTGCTGAGTAGATAACATCGATGCCCTTATCGATCATTCCCTTAGCAATAACCTTTGCCTTAGCTGGGTCATTGAATCCACCGAAATCAGGTGGCTCTGTAACGTACTTGACGTCAACAGATACTGACTTGTTTGTGGCCTTTACGCCAGCAACGAATCCAGCTTCAAACTTCTGTAGTAGTGGAATACGAACTCCACCGATGTAACCAACCTTGCCCGACTTTGATGCAAGTGCTGCTGCAACGCCAGCTAGGTATGAACCCTGCTCTTCAGCAAAAATAAGACTTGCAACGTTAAGTAGTTCTACGGATGCATCATCAATGATTCCGAATTGAACTTTTGGATAATCAGATGCAACTGCCTTGATTGGTCCTGCATAGAGGAATCCAACTGCGATGATTGGGTTGTAACCAGCCTTCGCTAGCAAACGAAGCTTGTCTTCGCGCTCTGAGTCTGAACCAGTTGTGACTGTTACTTCTTTAGCTGTAACACCAAACTTCTTCTTTGCTGCATCTAGACCTGCTGCTGCTGAATCGTTGAATGACTTATCGCCACGTCCACCGATGTCATAAGCAAGGCCAACTTTTACCTTTGTTGCTGCTGTTGATGGAGCAACAAATGCTGTCGCTGCCAAAACAGTTGCAGCAACAACTGCTACAAGACGAAATACTTTCTTCAATTTTCCTCCAAGGATTCAAGGGGATCTTCAATACCTACTTTTGAGGGCAAATACCGAAGCTTTGTGTAATTGGGAGCCTAATACTCACCCATGATTAAACTCAACAAACAAGCCGCCGTTTTGGCATCGGCGGTGTAACGTTTTGGAAAACTCTCAACTAGGGGTTGAGATAATGGCGCAATTACTTCACTAAACCTAGGTTTTTATAGGTGTTATCCAGGGTTTCTGAGGCCACAGAGCGGGCTTTGTCAGCACCTTCATGCAGAAGATCAATGAGGTGCTTTTCATCCTCTAAAAGCTCCAGAGCCTTCGCGCGAATTGGGCGGAGGTATTCGACTACTACTTCGGCGACCGCACCTTTGAAATCACCATACCCCTTGCCCTCAAATTGATTTTCAAGATCTGAAATTGCAGTGCCAGATAATGAGGAATGAATTGTTAGCAAATTACTAATGCCAGGCTTTTCTTTCTCATCAAATTTTACTTCACGGCCAGCATCAGTGGCTGCGCTTTTAATCTTCTTTGTATTGGCTTCCGGTGTATCCATTAGTTCTAGAACGCCCGCAGTGGAACCTGATGACTTACTCATCTTTGCTGTTGGCTCTTGTAGATCGTAAATCTTGGCACCAGCTTTTAAAATGTGGCCCTCTGGCACTCTAAAGGTTTCGCCAAATCGTGCATTAAAACGCGTAGCTAAATCACGGGTTAATTCAATGTGCTGACGTTGATCTTCGCCGACTGGAACATAATGTGCTTGATACAAAAGAATGTCTGCTGCTTGCAACATTGGATATGTAAATAGTCCAACGCGCGCTGTATCTGCTCCGCCCTTCGCCGACTTATCTTTGAACTGAGTCATGCGGCTTGCCTCACCGAAACCTGCAAGGCATTCCATAACCCATCCCAATTGATTGTGCTCTGCAACATGGGACTGCACAAACAATGTTGACTTTTCAGGTGAGATCCCAAGTGCAATTAATTGTGCAGCAGATGCAAGGGTGCGCTTTCTAAACAACGCTGGTTCAATCTCACCTGTTAGGGCATGCAAATCAACGATGCAGTAAAAAGCATCATTGCCCTCTTGCAGTTCGACCCATTGCTTAAGTGCACCTAAATAATTGCCTAAGTGGAAGGAGTCACTTGTTGGCTGAATGCCGGATAGAACTCGCTTCTGTGTCATGGACACAATTCTTTCACAATTAAGCAGATCGCGAGATCAATAGCTGGCCTGCGCGTTTGCCTTCCATAGATAACACGGTGATTCGGATGCCGTTAACGTTAACAACATCATGCTCACGTGGGATCCGACCCAAAAAGTGCATTACAAAACCACTTGCGGTCTCATATGGACCTTCTGGAATATCTAACCCCGTCTGCTCAATCAACTCCTCCATTGAGATAAGACCATCTACCTCGAAGTCGCCTGTACGTGCTTCGTGTGAAATCTCGGCTTCATGATCATCATATTCGTCACGAATATCTCCGATCAGAACCTCCACTAAATCTTCAAGGGTAACGATTCCGTCAGTGCCCCCGTATTCATCCAGAACAATTGCTACATGCTGTCCTTGAATACGCATTTCGGTCAGGGCAGGCAAAATACCTTTTGTTCCTGGCAAGTACATAATGTTTCGCACTAGTTCAACGATCTTGGTGTTCTTGCTCGCAAGTGATGTATCCAGCAAATCGCGCACATGAATAAAGCCAACGACTTCATCAGATGAACCACGTACAACTGGGTACCGTGAATGTGCCTTATCAACTGCTAATTCAATTGCTTTACCAACGGTCAATGAAGCATCCATGAAATCTACTTCGGTGCGGGGCACCATTACTTCATGTACCTGACGTTCTGAAGCATTAAATACTTCTTCAACAATGTCGCGTTCTTCAGCGGTCAATGCGGCATGGCCAACGACTAAATCAAGTAGTTCTTCTTCAGACATCTGGCTGCGTTGTTCTTTTGGATCAACACCAAATGCGCGCACCACAAAGTCAGTTGATTTTGACAGTAACCAAATAATTGGGCGGAAGATATTTGCAACAATGTTGATGGTTCCGGCTGTTCTCATCGCGATTTCTTCAGCTCTAAAAAGTGCTACCCGCTTTGGAACTAGCTCTCCAAAAACCAATGAGAAGTACGCGATCACTAATGTGACGCCAATCAACGAAATAGTTGTACTCCAGGCAGCTGAAATTCCAAATGACTCAAGCCATGGAATTACATAATCACCTAGTTGGTCAGCACCCAGCGCGGCAGATAGGAATCCGCTGACAGTCACACCAATTTGAACAGCTGCCAGCAGCCGGTTGGGGTGTTCTGCAAGAGCGGCAACGCGAGCGCCCCGTTTTCCACGGGTCGCGATTTGGCGAACCTGGCTATCTCGAAGGGAGATTAGAGCGATTTCTGCAGCAACAAAAAATGAGGCCAGAACAATCAGCCCAGCAATGGTTGCTAGATCAATAAATAGTGAAGCCAACGAGGGAGGTTCCATTATGTGAGAAGTATACGATCCTTGGACCGTTTCATAAAGTGGGCCCGTGGCGGGTAGTCGGATCTTCCCAATTCCCTATTTTGTGCGTAACCTAGCGCCGTTGGCCAACCGGCCATCACCTTCATCCTCGGACCGTCGGGCACGTACCTGCCCGGAGAAGGAGAGCAATCTCATGGCATCAGTAGTTTTTGATGGCGCATCACGTATCTATCCAGGAACAACAGCACCTGCAGTCGACAAGTTAAGTCTCACCGTCAATGATGGCGAGTTTTTAGTTCTTGTTGGTCCTTCAGGTTGCGGTAAGTCAACATCACTTCGTATGTTGGCAGGACTTGAAGAAATTGATGGCGGCCGTATTTTAATTGGCGATCGCGATGTAACAAATGTTGCACCAAAGGACCGCGACATCGCAATGGTTTTCCAGTCATACGCACTGTATCCACACATGACAGTTGCAGAGAACATGGGATTCGCATTAAAGATTGCAGGAACTCCAAAGGAAGAGCGCGAACGTCGTGTTCTAGAAGCAGCAAAGTTGCTTGACCTCGAGCCATACCTAGAGCGCAAGCCAAAAGCTCTTTCAGGTGGACAACGTCAGCGTGTTGCAATGGGTCGTGCAATTGTTCGCGAACCTCAGGTTTTCCTTATGGATGAACCACTATCAAACCTTGATGCGAAGTTGCGTGTAGCAACTCGTACACAGATCGCTGCATTGCAGCGTCGTCTAGGAATCACCACTGTTTATGTAACGCACGACCAGGTTGAAGCTATGACTATGGGTGATCGCGTTGCAGTATTGAAGGATGGCTTGCTACAGCAAGTTGATACACCACGTAATCTTTATGACAACCCAGCAAATGCTTTCGTTGCAGGTTTCATTGGATCTCCTGCAATGAACCTACTTATTGCTCCTGTTAGTGGTGGCAAGGCGATGCTTGGAGATCTAGCAATTGATGTTCCAGCATCTGCAGGCACATCAGTAACTGTTGGTGTTCGTCCAGAAGGCTTCACTCCTTCATCAAAGGGCTTCCATGTTCTTGTTGAAGTTGTCGAAGAACTTGGTTCAGATGCTTTCGTTTACGGAAAGCCAGCTGATGCAACAGTAAAGTTTGCTAACGCAACAGACGAAGGCGCACAAGTAATTGTTCGCTGGGATCCAAAAAATCCTCCAAAGCCAGGAGACACAATTACTGTCGAGGCTATTAAGGGATCTGTTCACTTGTTCAACTCAACAACTGGTGAGCGCGTTTAATTCATTTCTTACATAAGAAAGGCCCCGCAGATTTCTGCGGGGCCTTTCTTATTATTCAAAGTAATAAGAGTTAAGCCATTGCCTTCTTTAGGTTCTCATCAATGGAATTTAAGAACTCTTGTGTTGTTTGGTACGGAGCAGTCTTTGAAATCAGTAGTGATAAATCCTTTGTCATCTTTCCTTGCTCAACAGTCTCGATACATACACGTTCTAAAGTCGCGCAGAACTTGGCAAGCTCTTCGTTGTTATCAAGCTTGGCACGGTGTGCAAGTCCTTGAGTCCAGGCAAAGATAGATGCGATTGGGTTTGTTGATGTTGCTTTACCTGCTTGGTGATCGCGGTAGTGACGTGTCACAGTTCCGTGTGCAGCCTCTGACTCGCAAATCTTTCCATCTGGTGTCATCAATACTGATGTCATCAAACCGAGAGAGCCATACCCTTGTGCGACGGTGTCTGATTGCACGTCGCCGTCGTAGTTCTTACAGGCCCAGACATATCCACCCTCCATGCGCAATGACATAGCAACCATGTCATCAATCAAGCGGTGCTCATACCAAATTCCTGCAGCTTCAAACTGTGTCTTGAACTCTGCCTGATAAATCTCTTCAAAGATGTCCTTGAATCGACCATCGTATGCCTTAAGGATTGTGTTCTTTGTTGAAAGATAAACAGGGAACTTGCGAAGAAGTCCGTAATTAAGTGATGCACGTGCAAAGTCACGAATTGAATCATCAACGTTGTACATCGCCATAGCCACACCTGAAGATTCAAAGTTGAAAACTTCAGTATTGATTGGTGCAGAACCATCTTCAGGGACAAATGAGATTGTTAGCTTTCCTGGACCTGGAACCTTGAAATCTGTTGCACGGTACTGATCGCCAAATGCGTGACGGCCGATAACAATTGGCTTAGTCCAATGTGGAACTAAACGTGGAACATTGCTGATGATGATTGGTTCGCGGAAGATTACGCCGCCAAGAATGTTGCGGATTGTTCCGTTCGGAGACTTCCACATCTTCTTAAGACCAAACTCCTCAACGCGGGCTTCGTCAGGGGTAATAGTTGCGCACTTGATGCCCACACCATGCTTTTGAATTGCATGTGCTGAGTCAATGGTTACCTGATCATCAGTTGCATCGCGGTGTTCCATGCCCAGGTCGTAGTACTCAAGATTCACATCTAAGTAAGGCAGGATCAATGAATCCTTGATGAACTGCCACATAATGCGTGTCATTTCATCGCCATCTAGTTCAACGACAGTTCCGGTTACCTTGATCTTGCTCATAATCTCCCCTTGTTAATCTTTTGAAATTACTTAGAGTGTTTGGACATCAGCTTGTTTTGCACGTACCGCTTCTGCTGCCTCTTTAAGAGCTGCAACTTCTGAATCAGTCAATGTGCCTTCAACAACCTTCTTGATGCCTGTGCGACCAATCTCAGCTTCAACTCCGAGATACACGCCAGAAATTCCGTATTCACCATCAACCCAAGCACACACAGGCATAACAGCACCTGAATCTTCGATTACAGCTTTAGCCATACGAGCCGCTGCTGCAGATGGTGCGTAGTAAGCAGAACCTGTTTTAAGAAGTGCAACAACCTCGGCGCCGCCATTACGAGTGCGATCAACAAGATCTGCAATATCTGTTGGTGAAAGCAGATCAATTAGAGGCTTGCCATCAACTGTGCAACGACTTGGTACCGGCACCATCGTGTCGCCATGTGAACCAAGTGTTAATGTCTTTACAGATGAAACCTTTACTCCAAGTTTTTCAGCAACAAAGTTTGTAAAGCGCGCTGTGTCTAGCATTCCTGCTTGACCCATTACGCGGTTTTTAGGAAAGCCAGTTGCGATCTGCGCAAGAGCGGTCATTTCATCAAGTGGATTTGAAACCACAATGATCACAGCGTTTGGTGAATGCTTTGCAATATTTTCAGCAACTCCACGTACGATGCCGGCGTTCACGCCGATTAAATCCATACGGCTCATGCCTGGCTTGCGTGGAAGTCCTGCTGTAATGACAACGACATCTGAATTTGCTGTAGCTTCGTAGCCAGCACCTTCGGCAGTTGTTGTTGCGCCAATTATCTTTGTTTCGAAACCTTCGATTGATCGAGACTGGTTCATATCTAAAGCCAAACCTTCAGGCTTTCCTTCGACGATATCTGTTAAAACGACGGTATCGAAAACATCATATTCAGCTAAGCGAAGAGCTGTTGTTGAACCATAGAAACCTGCACCGACTACTGTGACTTTGCCACCCATAGCGACTCCATTCATGCGTAATTGCGAATAGGTGAACTCTATCGTCCACGAGGAAGTGCAATTGCCAGCGCAAAGAGGGCTACTGCGATAACAACAGGTAAATAAAACTCGATGCCCCGAAAATTACGAGATTTAAGTGCGATCCCTATGGTTCCAGCGGCGATAAATAGTGATCCACCTCGCACTATGCCTGAGGCCCCAAGAACCACCCCGATCAAGACGGCGGCGTAGCTGACTATTGAAAGAATGCGATTATCTAGCTGCATGCATCAACCACATTTGTTAGCAGCATTGCACGGGTCATTGGACCAACCCCGCCGGGCATGGGTGAAACATATGAAGCTTTCTCAAATACGCCAGGACAAACATCGCCCTCTAAACCTGCTGAAGTGCGTGAGATGCCAACATCAATTACTACTGCGCCCTCTTTAATCATTTCTGCCTTCAGGAAGTGCGACTGTCCGATAGCAGCGACGACGATGTCAGCATTTCTTGTGTGCACTGCTAAATCTTTTGTACCCGTATGTGTCAAAGTAACGGTTGCATTTTCTTGCTTGCGAGTTAACAACAAGCCAAGTGGACGACCAACAGTTAACCCACGCCCGATTACGGTTACTTCGGCACCTTTGGTTGAAATCTTGTAATGATCAAGCAACGCCACAATGGCGCGCGGTGTACATGGCAATGGAGCGTCATATCCCGCGACTAGGCGACCAAGATTTAGTGGATGCAATCCATCGGCGTCTTTATTGGGATCAATTGCTTCTAAAACTTTTTGAGTACTAATTCCATGTGGCAATGGCAGTTGCACGATGTATCCGGTGCACTCCTTTGATGAGTTCAGATCTGCAATTGCCGCTAAGACATCCTTTTCAGTTGCGCTCTCTGGTAAATCAACACGGATTGAATTAATGCCAACTTCCTTGCAATCGCGATGCTTTCCACCCACATATGACAGTGATCCAGGATCATTTCCTACTAAAACTGTTCCAAGCCCTGGAGTTACTCCTTTTGCTTTCAGCGCGATTACACGTATTGCCAACTCAGCTTTAATTGCTGCGGCAAGTGCCTTGCCATCGAGAATCTGTGCGCTCATGAGTCAAGTCTATCGAGTCGACTATGCGTGAGAGAAATGTCGGGTGCCGGTGAAAAACATTGCAATACCTGCAGCCTGCGCTGCTGCAATAACCTCTTCATCGCGCACACTTCCGCCAGGTTGAACTACCGCTGTAACGCCAGCATCAATCAAGATCTGCAGACCGTCAGCAAATGGGAAGAACGCATCACTTGCTGCAACAGATCCAGTGACGCGATCACCTGCGCGCGAGACCGCAAGGCGCGCAGAATCAACACGATTTACTTGACCCATTCCTATTCCAACT
>JBILJK010000067.1:0-5297 GCA_044377285.1 Candidatus Planktophila sp. | reverse complement strand
TGTCATAGTCAAGTTCAGAGGTTTCTCCATTTACAAGATTCTTGATTGCAACAACCTTCTTGGCAGGGTTGATCGCTAGTACTTCAGTGTTGACACGAACATCTAAACGAAAGCGCGCATGAAGTGAAGCTGGGGTCTGCAAAAGAAGATCTTTCTCATTCTCAATGACGCCACCTACGTAATACGGCAAGCCACAGTTTGCATACGAAACATGGCCACTTTTTTCAAGAACAATGATTTCCGCGGATTCATTTAAGCGACGGAGGCGAGTTGCTGCAGACATTCCACCTGCAACACCACCAATAACAACAATTCTCATTAGTTATTCACCAGTGGTAATCCTGCATTAGCCCAATCAATTACTCCCCCATTGAGGTTATAAACATTGTGGAACCCTGCATCGTGCATAACCTTTACCGCTTGGCCTGATCGGTTTCCGCTTCGGCAATAGACCGCATACGTTGCATTCTTATCTAACGATGAAATCTCATTCTCGAAGTTGCCACTTTGAAAATCGATTAGTTGAGCACCTTCAATATGACCTTCAGCAAATTCACCAGGTGTGCGAACATCCAGAGTTTTGACTCCAGCTTCTGCAACCTTGGCTGAGAACTCGGATGCGCCTAGATCAAGGGCACTTGAGCTTGAAGAACATCCTGCCAATAACAAGACAGATCCGATTAATGCAATGACTTTTTTCATGAATACCCCTTATGCCAGACTTAAAAATAGTTTTTGTAATTGAGCAGTTACTGCATCCGAGTTGTTCTTACCCTCGATGATGCACTCTTTTAGGCTCGCCGAAATCAAGGTAAAAGCAGCGGTATTAACTGCTTTTGATACGGCAGACATCTGAGTGACAATTTCTTCGCAGTTGCGGCCTTCTTCGAGCATTCGAGCAACAGCGCCTAGTTGACCTTGGGCACGCTTAATTCTCTTTGATATTGCTTCAATCTGCTCTTCATCTGAAAGAACATGAGCAATTCTCTTAGTTGCCATAATTAGCACTTACAACGATCTGCTTCAGCGACTCCAGCCAGAGCTTCTTCAATATGTTGTCCGCATCCAGACCAAGTGGCTTTCTTACATACATTGCACGTTACTGGTGAACACATGGTTTATCTCCTTAGATTTAGTACCTAAGGAAAACCTACCATACCCCCCGGGGTATATGTCAAAGTCCGGTAATTTTGACCGCAGCCAAGGCAACCCCAGCCACAATCACCCAGGCGAGCATTCCCATTGCCATTGGGCGTGGACCGATAGCCCGGATTGCCTTCCATCTAACCCCTGAACCCAGAGCAACTAAACCAGCGCCGAGCATTAATTTGCTAAGCAAAACAATATTGTCATGCACGCCATCATTGATCTCAATCATATTATTCAATGTCGCAACTGCAATAAAACCAAGCACGAAGTATGGAATCAAAGGAACCTTAGCGGTTGCAACCTCTTGCTTACCCTGCGAGGTTAACCAGCGACGGTGGCGTAATGACAGAATCAAAACAATTGGAGCAAGTAAGCAAACGCGCGAAAGCTTTACAACGATTGCATACTTGTCTGCATCATCGCCCCATACAGATGCTGTTGCTACTACCTGTCCAACATCATGTACTGCTGCACCTGCCCATGCACCAAACTCTCGAGTATCTAGGTTGAGGGCATGGCCAATCAAAGGCAACATGAAAATAGAAAGAGTTCCGCACAAAGAGATGAGACCGATTGCATAAGAAGTTTCTTCTTCTGTCGCACGAGTTTGTGGCTTGATGGCAGCAACAGCAGTTGCACCGCAAACACCAAATCCAACTCCGATCAGAAGTCCAAGTTCTCCGGACATCTTGAACAACTTAGATAATCCTAAAATTCCAAAGATTGTAAATGTCACCACGATAATTACAGTGATGACACCTTTAAGCCCAATTTCCTTAAGTGAAACAACACTCACCTGGGCACCCAATAAGGCAACACCAATTCGCATAATCGTTTTACTTGAAACCTTTGTTGCAGGTGCGGCAAATGCTGGCCACTGTGCAAAATTTGCTACTAAAAATCCAAAAGCCACGCACAATGCAAGGGGACTAATCGCCGATTGCATTTGATTGATTTGAAATGCAATTGCAACCAATAAGCCAATTAAGCCAAAGCCTGGTGCGTAGCTTTTAAGCATCTAGAAGCCTAACTGGGTAAATATTTGGTCCGTAATCGTAATCTGATCATCATTGTTTAACTTTTCTGGATTCACACGATTAGAACCAGGAAGGCGACCCCCTGCAGCAGTAACTTCTGCTGCAAATTCTGCTGATCTGCCTGTATTTCCATCTACTGAAAGCTTTGAAGCATCAATAGCAATTACAAAATGTGAAATCTGCTGTGGCAGAGCATCCTGACTTGATGCGAACATATCTGGAATATTTTTTGCAAGAGTTGGACCAATTAACATTCCTGTTAATGATTCAACAAGAACTGCAACTGCATAACCCTTGACGCCACCCAGTGGTGCCAACATTCCAGCTAATGCCTCTTTTGCATCAGTTGTTGGTGCACCATCTTTTGTAAACGCCCACCCTGGTTCTAGTTCAGCACCAGCTTGTGCTTTTGCTTGAATCTTTCCACGAGCTACCGCGCTAGTTGCAAGGTCAACAACAGTTGGTGGGTTTGTTGGAATACCTGCAGCAATTGGTGAGGTTGAAAGCAATGGTTTGTTTCCACCCCAAGGAGGCATAACAGCTGGACCTGTACTAAATGCAATGCCAACTAAGCCACGGTTAATCATGGGCCACACATAAATTCCTAAAGCACCACAGTGATTAGATCTTCCAACACCAACAGCTGCAATTCCATTTACTAGTGCGCGCTCTGATGCTACTTCGGCAGCTTTTTGTAGTTGCCAATGACCTAAACCATCATCACCATCAAAGACAACAAGGCTGGGTAAATCTGTAACAGTTTTTAATTGGGCTTTTGGATTGATGCCACCTGCTTGCAAACGAGAAAGATAAAAAGGCAAACGCATTAAGCCATGACTGCCAATCCCCCAGCGATCACTGGCAACTATGCAACGTGCAGTTGTTGCAGCTTCAGCCGTTGGGACTCCAGCTGCTTCCAACAAAGAAGTTGCTTTTTTTATTGCCGATCCAACAGTTAGCTGAGGCATTTAGTTGCTGCTTTCCTTTAAAGCCCCCACTGCGTGAGAGGCAGGCTTAGAGTTTAGAACTAGTTCAATATTCGAAGTCAGAATTTGATTGATTCGCAGTTGGCTTTCTTTAGTAATTCCAGCCACGTGAGGAGTCAGAATCAAGTTACCAATCTCTTCCATTTCACCCTTAACCGGAGGCTCTTGAGCGCGCACATCAAGTGCTGCCCCAGCAATGGTTTTAGCCTTGAGCGCTGCCATTAAGTCAGCCTCGTTAATGACTTCCCCGCGTCCAACGTTAACGATGATTGCATCTGGCTTCATCAAAGCTAAAGATGAGGCATTAATGCTTCCGTTGGTCTCTGCCGTAGAAGGCATGTGGATACTGACAACATCGCTGCGCTTTAAAACATCATCAAAGGTTGTTAATTCAATGTTTGACAAATTCTTTGCATATGGGTCATATCCAATAACGGAACAACCAAATCCTTGTATCAGTTTGGCAGTTGCAAGACCGGTTGCTCCGCAACCTAAAAGTCCCCAAGTGAGTCCAGATAGTTCGCGACCAGGTGTTCGAACCCAACCTCCATCACGAGTTGCCACATCATGGCCCGGAACATTTCGCAAGAGAGCCAACGCTAACCCAAGAGTTAACTCACCAACACTTACCGCGTTTGCGCCAAGTCCTGCGACAACAACAACGCCTGCAGCGTCTGCAGCTTTGATATCAATATTGTCTAATCCAACACCGGCTCTAGCAATCACCTTTAGTTTTGGAGCAGCTGCGATGATTTCTGCAGTTACCTTTGTGCGATTGCGAACTACTAACGCTGTTGCATCTTTTAATGAAGCTTTGAGTTCTTCTGGGTTGTTCCACAAATCATCATTGCGAGTAATGGGAAAGCTCCCCTCCAATTTTTGGAAGGGAGCTCCCCATACATCTTCTGAAATCAGAATCATTATGCTGAAATGAACAACTTCGTGAATGTGAATTCGCGGTGGCCCATAACTTCAGCCTTACATAGACGACCATTAACAGTGTCATAAATGACATCCATCATCATGTCGCCAGCCTTAGTCATGTCGTATTCGTAGCGAAGAACTCCAGAAACATCAAGGTCAATGTGCTCAGACATTGACTTTGCAGTCTTGATATTTGCAGTTAGCTTCAATACCGGAACGATTGGGTTGCCGATAACGTTTCCTTGTCCGGTTGGGAACAAGTGGATTACTGCGCCACCAGCGGCCATCAGAGTTACGCACTCTGCTGCAGCAGATGATGAATCCATGAAGTACAAGCCAGGCTTTGCTGGATCAGGCATTTGTGCAGGAGTTAGAACACCCACAACAGGGACGGAACCTGTCTTTGCAATGTTTCCAAGTGCTTTTTCTTCAATAGTTGTTAAGCCACCAGCAATGTTTCCCTGTGTCGGCTGTGAACCAAGAAGGTTTGCACCAGTTGCTTCAATAACCTTGATGTAGTTGTCATATGTCAGCTGGAATAGGTCACGTGTAGCAGCATCAATGCAACGCTCTGCAATGAGGTGCTCACCACCTGTCAGCTCTGAAGTTTCTCCAAAGAAAACAGTTCCGCCAGCATCAACCCAGCGGTCAACTGCTTCTGATGTTGTTGGGCAAGAGCCAAGACCAGAAGTTGTATCTGATTCTCCACACTTGATTGACATGATCATGTCGCCCATTTCAGCTTCTGTGCGAACAAGACCAGATGCATCTTGTAGGAACATAGCTGCAACACGGCTAGCTTCTTGAATAACTTGTAGATCGCCCTTGCCTTCAATTGAAAATGCTGCAACTGGCTTTCCAGTCTTTGCAATTCCATCAGCAACACGTTGTGTCCACTTTGGCTCAATACCAATAACAACAACTGCAGCAACGTTGGCATTAACGCCAGTACCGATAAGTGTGTCAAAAGTTAATTGAAGATCTTCACCAAACTGCAAACGACCAAATGCGTGCGGTAGTGCCATTGTGCCTGGAATAACTTTTGCCACAGCTTCTGCAGCTGCATTTGAAAGGTCATCGAGAGGCAAAATAATTACGTGATTGCGGATACCCATAGTGCCGTTTTCGCGGCGGTATCCAGTTAAGCGCGGCTTGCTTCCCATCGATAACTCCTCATGTTGTGTGTGTGAATGTAATCGCC
>JBILJK010000010.1:0-18029 GCA_044377285.1 Candidatus Planktophila sp. | reverse complement strand
GCAGTTGTTGCATCATCTGTTGTGGATGTGCGTGCAACTTCAAGGAGCGGCATTACAGCAACTGGATTGAAGAAGTGGAAACCAACGACGCGCTCTGGATTCTTTAATCCTTCAGTCATGCGCTCAACCGATAGGGAAGAGGTATTAGTTGCTAGGACGCACTCAGGTGAAACGATTGTCTCTAGCTTCTTAAACAGATCTTGCTTTAAGGAAAGCTCTTCGAAAATTGCTTCGATAATAAAGTCGCATCCGGCAAAGACTGATTGATCCGCAGATCCTGAAATAAGGAGTGAAAGACGGCCAGCTGATTCCGCGCTCATGCGCTTCTTTTCAACCAACTTTGCCAATTCATTCTTAACCCAGGCAACACCCTTGTCGGCGCGCTCCTGATCAATGTCTGTCATGACAACTGGGCACTTCAGGTTGCGAACCATCAACAGCGCCAACTGTGAAGCCATTAAACCTGCTCCAACGATTCCGACCTTTGTCACCTTGCGAGCTAATGCAGGTTTTGGTGCACCTTCAACTTTTTTGCGCTTCTTTTGAATCACATTGAATGCATACAGAGATGAACGCAACGTGTCAGACATAGTTAAATCTGTTAGTACTTGATCTTCGGCATCAAAGCCCTCTCCTAAAGTGTTGTGTTGTGCAGCAGCAATAAGTTCCAGCGCCTTCATGGGAGATGCAATAGTCGCCCCACCATACTTTTTCAGCGCAGCTGCTTTACCTGTTGCTAAAGCTGTTTCCCATCCTGGGTCATTGCTGTAGTCGGTACGCTCAATCTTTGTTGTGCCATTAAGAACACCCACGGCAAAACCGATGGAACGTTCTAAGAAATCCGCTGGATCAAACATGGCATCGACTACGCCAAGTTTTAAAGCATCTTTTGCTTTCATCATGGTGTTGTTATTTAAGGCGTTAAGCATGATTACCTGAACCGCGCGCTCTGGCCCAATTAGTTTAGGCAGAATCGTTGCTCCACCCCATCCTGGTACCAATCCTAAAAACACTTCTGGAAGCGCGGTAAAGGCGGTGGAAGCAACAGTGCGGTAATGACAATGCAATCCAACTTCTAATCCGCCACCCAGTGCCAAGCCGTTAATGAAGGCAAATGTTGGAATTTTTGACTCACCTAAACGGCGGAATACATCGTGTCCAAGTTTTCCAATCGCTAGTGCTTGACTGCGATCGGTTAAAAAAGATAGTGCTGAAAGATCAGCTCCGGCGGCAAAGATAAATGGCTTACCCGTAATAGCGATTGCTGCTGGATTACGACCGATAGCATCTGTAATCGCGCTATTTAACGCGGTAACAGATTGAGGTCCAAAAGTATTTGGTCGGTTGTGATCGTGCCCGTTATCTAAAGTAATCAGCGCCATGGTTCCTTTACCACCAAAAGCTGAAAGATCGATGTCGCGTACAAGTGCGTTTGTAACAACCTCTTCAGGTGCTCCAGCTGGAAGTGTGATCTCTGCGCTCATAATTACTGTGCTCCCTTAAAGTGTGGGTTTTCCCAGATGACAGTGCCACCCATGCCCAGTCCAATACACATAGTTGTAATGCCATAACGAACCTCTGGTTGTGCTTCAAAGGTCCGAGCTAAATTAAGCATTAAGCGAACACCTGATGATGCCAATGGATGACCAACAGCAATCGCTCCACCATATGGATTGACTCGAACGTCATCATCTGCAATCCCAAAGTGATCTAAGAACGCAATAACCTGCACCGCAAATGCCTCATTAACTTCGAATGCGCCAATGTCCTCAATAGTTAAACCTGCTTGCTTCAGCGCTTTAATTGTTGATGGAACTGGACCGTAGCCCATAATCTCTGGCTGAACACCTGCAAATGCGTAAGTAACCATCTTGGCTTTAATTGTTAATCCAAGTTCTAATGCTTTTTCTTCGCTAGCAAGTATCGCTGCAGTTGCACCATCATTTAATCCTGATGAGTTACCTGGTGTCACACGTCCTGCTGGACGAAACGGAGTCTTTAATCCTGCAAGGCCCTCCATAGTTGTTTGTGGACGGGGTGCTTCATCAACAGTTGCAACTGTCCAACCAAGCTCTGCGCTGCGCGCTGCAGTTGGAATCAAGTCACGTTGAATCTTTCCATCTGCATATGCTTTCGCAGTTTTCAACTGCGAATTCATCGCATAGCCATCGGCACGTTCCTTAGTTAAATGTGGGAAGCGATCATGCAATCTTTCTGCAGTTGCGCCCATTGCAAGAGCATCTTGTTCAACAATTCGTTCGGCTAAGTACCGTGGATTTGGATCCATGAGTTCGCCCATTGGATGGTTGCCCATGTGTTCTACACCGCCAGCAATAGCAATTTCATTTGTTCCCATTGCAATCGCACCAGCAATTGTTGTAACTGCGGTCAACGCACCAGCACACCAGCGGTCAACTGAATAACCTGGAACAGTGTTGGGCAATCCTGAAAGCAAAGCTACGCTTCGGCCGATATTCATTCCTTGATCACCAGTTTGTGTTGCTGCAGCAATTGCGACATCTTCAATCGATGCGGGATCAACCTTTGGGTTTCGCTCTAGCAATCCACGAATCGCGCGAACCATCAGATCATCTGCACGTGTACCGGCGTACATTCCGCCAGCCTTTCCAAATGGGGTGCGGACGGCATCAACAAGGACAACTGTGCGGGACATGGAACTTCCTTTACCTAGGGCTTAGCCCAAATGTTACTCGTCAGTAAGGGTTTAGGACAGTAGCGAATTAAGCGCTAACTGATGTCTTTACACGTGGCTTAGACAGGTATGGAACCAGCACTGCGCCTAGATACAGAGCATAGACACCCAATTGGAGCCATGAGGTCGTTGTATCAAAGCCGATGGTGCCAGAAAGGGAAGCGCCCAAGATTGAATCCTTAGCGATAAATGAGGTGACATCCCACGCAAAAGCATCTGGGCCTGGAAGGTATCCAAGCTCTTGGAATTCGTGGATTCCATATGACAAGACGCCAGCTGCAACGATGATCAAAGCCACACCTGAATAAGTGAAGAACTTTGCAAGGTTTAATCTAATTGCACTCTTATAGATCAAGTATCCAAGAACGATTGAGACAGTAAACCCTAGAAGTAAACCTATTGTTGAGCTAGTTACATCTGAAACTGTTTGAAAGTTTGTATAAACAAATAATGAGGTTTCAAGACCTTCACGAATAACAGCGATAAACGCTACCCCGGCAAGGGCTAGCGGCCCCCCGCTAACTGCGTTTTCAACTTTACCTTGTAGTTCATTACGAAGGGTGCGCGCAGTTCTCTTCATCCAGAAAACCATCCACGTCACAAGTGCTACCGCGATAAATGATGTGACACCAGCAAATAGCTCTTGCCCACGATCACTCAGTGATACCGATGTCATTGTTAGAAAAGCACCAAGTGCGATACTCGCAATGACAGCTGTAACAACACCGGTCCACAAAGGCTTTAAATAGCCCTTGCGATTGGTCTTAACGATGTAGGCGACCAGGATTCCAACAATGAGACAGGCTTCTAGGCCTTCTCGAAGGGCAATAATGAATGTACTGAGCATGGGAGAAAATCTAAGGGAAAAGGGGTATTTACGCAACTCTTATGTTGCGTAATTCAGCCCTTCTCAGGCGTGGTTTCCGTCACCTCCACTGCCTCCGAAGCAGGTAGCTCTGGGACAGGCAATGGCTCCTTTTCTAACAGCGCCGCGGCAAGTGCCGGAGCTACAAGGGCAATCTGCCATTGGCGAGCACCTAGCTCAGTTAATGCCAGTTCTACGGCTGCGACAGACAGAGTTTCCGTAGCACCGGTTGGAGGTTTCCAGCACACTCTTCGCACATGTTCTGGCGTCATTAAATTTTCGACTGGAATTTCATTGTCTTGCGCAATTAATTCAATCGCAGCGCGAGCATGAGAAAGTGGTGCGTACTTTTCAGGAAACTTATCGCGCCACAATTTAATTGGCGGCAATGTATCTGCATTTGTACGCATCGCTGGCCACTGTTCTTCAGGTAGCGCCATGGCGGCAGAGATACTGCTTAACCACAAAGGTAAGTTTTCTAACCAGCGCGCCCGCAAGCCCAAAGGACGTAACGCCTTTTCAAACTCCTTTTTGGTAGCAGCGGCAGCAATTGCAAGTTCAACGATCGCCGAATCATTGAGCAATTTTCCAGGTGCAATATCCTGCGAAGATGCGATGTGATCGCGAGCAACCCACAGCTCCTTGATGATTGCTAATTGATCACGACGTTTAATTTTATGCATGCCCGATGTGCGTCTCCAAGGATCAACGCGTGGGGGAGCAGGCGGTGCTTTAAGAATTGAAGCAAACTCTTCTAACGCCCATGGCAATTTATTTGATTTCTCTAAAATTTTATTCATACGATCTCGAAGCTCTACCAATAGTTCTACATCTAAGGCAGCGTAGGTAAGCCACTCTTGTGGCAGTGGACGAGCAGACCAATCTGCAGCGCTATGTTCTTTTGCTAATGAAACTCCCATGAGAGTTTCCAAAAGTGGCCCTAACCCAACACGTGGCAAACCAGCGATTCTGCCTGCTAATTCAGTATCAAAGAGCCGAACTGGATGTATACCTAATTCACGTAGGCAGGGTAAGTCTTGGGTGCTCGCGTGCAAAATAACTTCATCGGTATTCAATAAATCATTGAGTTGAATAAACAGGTCATGGCCGGGTCCAAAAGGGATCGGATCAATAAGGTGCAGACCACCGTCATCCCTTTTAATCTGAATTAAATAAGCACGTGCGCTATATCTAAATCCTGATGCTCGCTCGGCATCAACTGCAAATGGACCGTGACCCTGAGCCAGCTGTGCCAAGGCATCCTTGAATCTGGATTCGGTATCGATTACCGGTGGCGTTCCTTCAGCAGGTTGCAGTAAAGGTACTACGACGATTTCTTCGGTCATAGTTATTGACGACGCGCAGAAGAAATTGCAGAGACGCCTTCAGGTACGGGCGGTAATCCTGCAACCTCTGAAATCAAGTTGCACCAACTCTCAATGTGTTTCATCAGTTCGTGTGGTTCGGTGATGATTGGTGTCCATGAAGCTCGAATTTCAATTTCTGCATCATCATTACGTGGCGAAAGTTTTCCAAAAGATGCGCTAGATACACGTGTCACGGTTCCACTGGGGGCGTTATACAAACAATTATTTCTCTCTAACGATTCCAGAAACCAGCTCCATCCCACTTCAGGCAAAAGTGGATCCTCTTGCATTACTGGATCGACATCAGCGCTAACAAAGGTGACACAACGAAATTCACCGTCCCATGTAGCCTGCCCACCCGGCTCGTGCAGCAGCACAAAGCGACCATTTGCGACTTCATCTTCCTCATCAGCAAGTAATCCGTTTGATACATCGGCAGAGAATGCAAAAGAAAAGGTTGCTAATTTTTGAGGAGCAGGTACTTCGATGAGTGAAACTTCTGCCCGCGGAGTAAAAGTACGAAGATGATCAACTAATCGCTCAAAAGCATTCGCATCCACTGACTAAGAATAAAGAATTAATGCTGCATTTTATGGGAGGCGGGGCTGTAACCTTGCGTAATGGCTTCATTGTTGGCACTTCTATCAAGTGCAATGTGGGGAACCGCTGATTATTTCGCGGGGCGGCTTAGCAAGAAGCATCATCCATTTGCAGTTCTGGGTTTTTCTCAAGTTATTGGCCTCTTTGTCGGAATACTAATCGTCGTTATTTCAGGAAGTTGGCAAGGAAAAGTTTTGGGTCTTGATGGGTTTTTGATTCCTGGTGCACTTGCCGGAATGTTTGGCTATATCGGACTAGCTTGTTTGTATGAAGGATTATCTACTGGTCGGATGGGCGTTGTATCTCCGATTAGCTCTTTAAGTACCGTAATTCCCTTGGCCTATGCACTGATTACAGGTGATGTTCTTTCGACAATTACTTTAGTTGGCGTAGTGATTGCATTGATTGGCGTCTTTTGTGCCAGCGGTCCAGAACTATCCCAAGGCTTTCCGATAAAGCCGATTCTTCTTGCATTAGGAGCAGCTGCTGGCTTTGGCTTAGCGCTGACCTTTATTGCGATTGGATCGCAAAGCAGCGCCTTGTTAACAATGGTTTCGATGAGAGCTGCAACATTCTTTGTCACTATTTCCTTAGCTCTTAAGTTTAGAACGACTGGAAAATTCAGTAATAAAGATATGCCAGTAATTATTTTTATCGGCGCTGCAGATTTTCTTGCCAACCTACTTCTTGGAATCGCATGTACCAAGGGACTTGTTTCGGTTGCAATGGTATTTGGTTCGCTGTATCCGATCGCAACAGCGGTTCTGGCATTTAAGTTCTTGGGTGAGCGATTACACAAAGTTCAGTACATAGGAATAGCCCTTGCGGTGACTGGAGTTTCAATTATTTCAGCGGTTTAGTTCCATGCTGAATAGAAGGTGGTGCCATCAACTTCTCGAGATTGGCAATTCTTAAAACGTGCCAATAGCCCTTCCCAATCAATTCTGTTGTCACCGCCAGTTGCTGGTGTAACGCTAAGTTCTATTCGGTCCAAAATTTTCTGTTCAATTAACTCGTTGATTAATGAAATCCCGCCCTCAATCAAAATTGTGGGTCCAAACTGCGCGCGGGCTTTGTCGACCGCTTGAGCTGGGGAACAATTCCACAGCAGTGCTAGGTGATTTCCTTGTACGGGATTTACAAGAGATCGAGAAATCACAACCAGCGGCACAGGTGTTCGGTTGTACGGCTCGTGACGGGCGGTATTTCCACCAATGATGATGCAATCAACCTCACGGCGACGTTGCAGAAATACTTGGCGATCAGATACCGAGCTGACTCCAGCTGATCGGCTTTCCTTTGAGGTGGAGCCATCCCTGCCGACAACAAGTGTTGCAACGATGCTCACAGCGCCAATTATTGCTCACAGGAGTATAAATTTCTTAAGCAATCTGTCAGTGGCAGCCATTACCTTTGTATCCATGATCATCGATTGCACAACCTGCACTATGGCTACGATCGCCTGCAATACATGTGTCGTGGCCTTTTTCCTCGAACCATCCCGTGAAATCAGCGAGGCAACGGTTTCGGCCCTTACCGTTCTGGCCAACAGTGGATTGACCCCTCCACTTCAATATGACGCTCGTGGAGCCTGATTCAATCCGAATTCACAGCCGTGTTGGGCGATATGAGGTTGAGATAGGGGTATAGGCGAGGTTAGCCTTGTGCCCATGACTTTTTCCTTGCGCATTGGTGTAGCTCTGGCGATGGTTGCCGGAGTCATTGCCCCTGTCTCGGCTAATGCCGCCCCAAGTTTGGCTCAAGTTCAAGCCAAGGTTCGCCAATTAGAAGAGGATGCAACTGCGGCGGCCGAAGGCGCTCAAGAAGCAAAGGTTAAATTGGCTGGCCTCACAAAGACCCTCAATGGAATTAAGGCAAAAGCTGAAGTTCAAGGCCAAACGGTCTCCACGCTTCAGAGATCATTAGGAACAATTGCGATCGAGCAGTACAAATCTGGGGGATTTGGACAAAGCTTTGAGCTTCTCTTTTCAAGTGATCCAACCTTGTATCTTTCATCGGCAGGATCGTTAGAAGCAATCACGCGCAGAAAGTCTGCCCAACTACAAAAATTTGAAGCCGCGCAGCAACGTCTGAATGCGACTACGTTGACTGTCAATGACAAGATCGCACTTGTTGCTGCAGCACAGAAAAAGTTGGCGGCGCAGTCGGCAATGGCCTTGAGCAAATTGGCAGAGGCTGAAAAATTACTGTCGAAACTGACAAAAGCTGAACGTGAGCGGTTAGCAAAGCTGGCCGAAGCTGAAGAGAATGCAGACCAAGCTTCATCATTAAAGGCGGCAAAAAGTGCAAGTGGAGTTTCGGGGCGCGCAGGTATTGCACTTAAGTACGCGCTTAAACAAATCGGTGATCGCTACGTCTTTGGTGCCGCTGGAATGGTGACATGGGATTGTTCAGGATTAACTATGCGCGCATATCAAGCCGCTGGTGTTTCCTTGCCTCACTCATCTGCGGCTCAATCTCGAATGGGTAAGAAGGTTTCCCTAAGCCAATTAAAGCCTGGTGACCTTGTATTTTTTGGTCGACCAGTATCGCACGTTGGAATTTATCTTGGTGGCGGAAAGATGGTGCATGCACCACGCTCGGGTTCTCGAGTTAAAGTAGCTGTCAGTGGTTCACTCGGAAGAAAACCATTCGTTGGAGCTCGCCGTTTCTAATTTAGTTTTGTTTGTTACCAATGATTTTGGCCCACGAGCAGGTGGCATAGAAACCTTTATCATTGGATTGATCCAACGCCGTCCCTTTGGAACCACAGTTATTTATACATCTTTTCAAGAGAATTCAGAACAATACGACTCGGATTGGCTGGCCAATTACGGAGTCCGCGTGATTCGTGACCGTTCAAAAATACTGTTACCAACTCCACGAGTAGCTTTTAACCTGCGCGCAATTATCAAAAGAGAAGGCATTACGACTGCAGCGTTCGGAGCTGCAGCACCCCTGGGGCTGTTATCAACCAGTATAAAGCGCGCGGGGGTAACACGAACGGTCGCACTTACTCATGGGCATGAAGTCTGGTGGGCCAAAGTGTTTCCATTTAATCTTTTATTGCGCAGAATTGGCTCAACAGTTGATGTGCTTACATATTTGGGCGACTTCACTCGTGCAGCTATTTCGCAAGGTATTAGCGCCAAAGCGCAGAGTTCAATGGTCAAGGTTGCACCTGGCATAGATGTTGATCACTTCATTCCAACAGATGCGTCAGCTCTTCGAGAATCTTTAGGAATCACAAAGAAAAAAGTAATTGTTTCTGTTGGCCGTTTAGTTCATCGCAAAGGTCAAGATTGCTTAATCGAGTCCATGCCACAAATTCTGAGCAGTGTCCCTGATGCGCATTTATTGTTGATTGGGCAAGGGCCCTACCGAGAGCACCTTCAGGAGTTAGTACGCAAACACAGATTAGAAAGTTCTGTAACTTTTATTGGCAGAATTGAATACAAAGATTTACCGATGTATTTGTGTGCTGGAGAAATATTTGCCATGCCTAGCCGTTCACGTTTAATGGGTCTTGAAGTTGAAGGACTTGGGATTGTGTATCTAGAAGCTAGCTCTTGCGGTTTGCCGGTTTTGGCAGGTCGTTCTGGGGGAGCACCCGACGCTGTTGTGCAGAACATAACCGGCTTAGTTGTTGACGGAACAAATCATGAACAAATTGCAACGGCTGCCATTAACCTACTAAACAACATCGCAGCTTCACAATTGATGGGAGCAGCTGGACGCCAATGGATTGTGGAGAATTGGCGCTGGGAGATCTGGTCTAAAGAGTTTGAGGATTTGTTAGTGAAGTAATCCGCGTTCGCGTGCGATAGATAAAGCCTGTACACGATTGTCCGCTTCTAATTTCCGGAAGATAGCTGAGACATGGGACTTTACGGTAGAGACTGAAATATAAAGATGCGTGGATATTGCCGTATTGCTCAAACCAAGATTTATGGATTGCAGAATGTCTATTTCCCTAGCCGTTAGCCCAGAATCTATGCCGACCTTAAGAATTGGCTTGCTACTAAATAAGGTTGGGCTAGATAGCGCAAAATCAAATGCCGCAAGAAGATCAGATAGGGGTGCATTTTTTACAATGAAAGCATTTGCACCAGCGTTCTTTGCGGCTCGAACATAGTCGGCTCCGTCATTCAGGGTCAACACAATAATTGCAATCGTAGGTGTGAGCGTGCGTGCCCACGCAACTAATTCAAATCCAGAGCCGTCCGGCAGGTTGATATCAATAATTAATGCATCAGGGTTTGTTTGTGCCATGAACGCTCGTGCTTCATTGATTGATCCTGCAACAGCTGCAACTTCAAAACCGTGTGACTCGATTGCAGATTTCAAACCATGACGTACAACGGCGTGGTCATCAACTATCAAAACCTTCATTGTTACCTTTCTAAAGGTAGCTCAATGGTGATTTTCGTCCCTAGTTGGCTTGAGTCAATATGGATATCCCCATTGAGATGTGTGATTCGTTCTTGTATGCCGATCAGGCCGAAGCTGCCCTCTTTGCTCTGCGCGCCACCTATTCCATTATCTGTAATCTGGATGGATAAGACCGATGCTTGCGCGTGCTCGGAAACATTTCTAAGAATCTCTGAAAGCACGCGCAATAGTTCGTAGTTGAAATCTCGCCCTTCGGAATCAGAAATCAAGTCAGAGGCAGAGCGGAGCTCATGAATTTCGAGCCTTACTTTGTTAATTAGTTCAGTGATTGCAAATCGCAACTGACGTAAGGACTCTTTGCTTGTGTGATCAATAGCTGTAGCTATCAATGAATCAATGGAAAAGCCCAGGCCTACTAGGTCCTGGGCGATTCCATCATGAAGCTCCTGAGCGAGTATTACCCGCCGATCGTTCATTTAGAGAATAATGCGTCGATCTCTTGAGCAAACTCCTTTGCGACTACGTGACGCTTTACAGAAAGTTTTGCAGTCAAATGACCGCCTGCGATAGTGAAGTCCACGGGAAGAATTGTGAACTTGCGAATTGATTCTGCTTTACTAACAGCCTTATTCGCCTCATCGACAGCGGTTTGAACAACAGCAATCAAATCAGGATCATTGATCAAATCATTGATAGATGCCCCATCCTTCTTGTGGTTAACAACCCAAGCTTTGAGAGCATCTGGATCAATCGTCACAAGGGCTGCGATAAATGGTTGGTTATCTCCAACCACCATGCATTGGCTGACCAATGGATGAGAACGCAAGCGATCTTCTAGAACTGCTGGGGCAACATTTTTTCCACCAGCGGTCACAATGATTTCTTTCTTACGTCCAACGATGTAGAGGAACCCGTCATCATCAAGTTTTCCAAGGTCACCGGTCTTGAACCAACGCTCACCATCAAAAACTTCAGCATTAGCGTCATCGTTTTGCCAGTATCCCTGCATCACGATTGGTCCACGAAGTAGAACTTCTCCATCATCTGCAATCTTTACGGATGTGCCTGGGATTGGTTTTCCGACAGAACCTACGCGGTGTGCTCCGTACAAATTAAGAGTGGCACCAGCTGTTGTTTCAGTTAAACCGTACCCTTCAAGAATTGTTACGCCAGCTCCACGATAGAAATGGCCAAGGCGCACACCGAGTGGAGCACCACCTGAAATCGCAGCTTCAACATTTCCACCCATGCCTGCACGGATCTTGCTATAGACCAGCTTGTCAAAGAGTGCGTGCTTAAACTTTAGAACTGGCGACATGCCCTTCTTATCGAGTGCTTCAGAGTATGCAATCGCAACATCAGCAGCTTTTTTGAAGATCTTTCCTTTACCGGCTGCCTCAGCGCGAGCTTCTGCGCCGTTATAGATCTTTTCAAAAATACGTGGAACTGCCAAAACAAATGTTGGCTTGAATGAAGCCAAATCCATTGGCAATCGAGTTGCGGGGTCGCTGCAATGTGCCATATGTAGACCTGAAGCGATTGCACCAATCTGAACCATACGACCAAATACGTGTGCGACTGGAAGGAACAGCAGTGTTGATCCACCAGGCTTTAGAAATAGTTCACTTGCACCTTGTGCAACATTTCCAGTCTCTGAAAGGAAATTGGCGTGTGTTAACTGCACACCCTTGGGCTTTCCAGTTGTTCCTGATGTGTAGATCAAAGTTGCAAGGGATGACGGAGTAACTGCATCACGACGACGATCGATTTCATCATCACCGATGTGCTTACCCGCTTCACGCAAAATGGCTAGAACATCATCTGTCATTGTCCAGACATGACGGGTGTGGGATGGGATAACTGTCTGCACTAGATCACGAAGTGCAGGAGTTTCAACAATAATTCCAACAGAGTGGGAATCGTTGAGAATCCAATCGATCTGCTCAGCAGATGATGTGTCATAAATAGGCACGACAACTGCGCCTGCGTACCACGTTGCAAAATCTAAAATCGTCCATTCGTATCGAGTACGCGCCATGATTGCGACGCGATCTCCAATTTGAACTCCGGCTGCAATTAATCCTTTAGCAGTTGCACGAACTTCTTCATCAACTTCGCGCGCGGTTACTGGTTGCCATCCCTCGCCCAAGGGACGAGACATGATGATGCGCTCTGGTTCAAACCAGGCGCGTTCAGCGATCAAATTTGTGAGATTTCCAGCTGTTGCAGCAGGAACTAGCGGAGGGATTGTGATTTCATTCATGGGGCAACGCTAGCGTGAGCGCAGCGGAAAGGTAAAGAGGGTAACCTTGCGCCATGGCCGAATTCAGCAAATCCACAATAAGCATTGATGCCCCTATTGCCGCCGTCCAAGAGGCGCTTTTTGCCTTGGACAAGTACCCAGAGTGGTCGACTCAGATTAAATCTGCCGAAGCGTTAGCCCGTGATGAGCAGGGGCGAATCACCAAGGTAAAGATGAGTATCGACGCTGGCATGATGAAAGATCGTCCCACTTTGGATTACGACTGGAGCGGTGCGCCGAGCAAACTGAGCTTCTCATTAGATGAAGCAGATCTTTTAACCGGCATGGATGGAATTTATTCTTTCAAGAGCATTGATGAAGACACAACTGAGGTTACCTACGAACTCGAAGTTTCTCTATCAATGCCAATTCCCGCAATGATGCGACAGAAAGCAGAGAAGGCAACGATTGATGCAGCGTTGTCACAACTCAAAACCCATCTAGAGGGATAGTTTTATGTCGTATGCAATTGGTATCGATGTAGGTGGAACAAAGGTACTTGGCGGCGTTGTTGATGACAATGGAAAAATACATGCAACCGCACGCAAAGACACTCCACGTCAAGGTGGAGCTGCTTTAACTCAGACAATTGCTGATACCGCCCTAGAGCTGATGGTTCAATTTGATGTCACATCGATTGGTGTATCTGCAGCAGGTTTTGTTTCATCTGATCGCAAAACAATGCTTGCAACTCCAAACATCGCTGACTGGAATGGCGTTAATTTAGACGCTGAGTTGACTTCATTAATTGGTTTGCCGGTAGTCATTGAAAATGATGCAAACGCTGCAGCGTGGGGTGAAGCAAAATTTGGTGCTGGTCGCAATCAAAATCACATGATGATGTTGACCGTCGGCACGGGTATTGGTGGAGGAATTGTTGTTAACGGTGATTTGTACCGAGGCGCATTTGGAATAGCCGCCGAGTTTGGTCACTTACGTGTTGTTCCTGATGGCCATCTGTGCGGATGCGGCGCACGTGGATGTTTTGAGCAGTATGCATCCGGTAATGCACTTCTGCGTCATGCCCGTGAAGCAATTAGTGCAAGCCCTGAAATTGCTCGAAATCTTTTGTCCCGTGGTGATGGAACTATTGCTGGATTAACTGGACAAGCAATTACAGATGCTGCGCGTGAAGGCGATCCAGTTGCACTTGCCGCTTTTAACACAACTGGCCAATGGCTTGGAGCAGGCATCGCTTCATTGTCGGTTTTATTGGATCCGAGCTGTGTGGTTATTGGCGGGGGAGTTATTGATGCCGGAGAAATCTTGTTGAAGCCAACACGTGAAGCTCTTGAACGCACCATGCCATTTGCAGGAAAGCATCCGTACCCAACTTTAATTGCTGCTGAATTAGGCAATGAAGCTGGTCTTGTTGGTGTTGCAGATTTGGCCAGAAATTAATTTAGATTAGATTTTAATGCTCGAAGGGGTAACGCAAACCGATTTGAGAACGCACAGTATCTAGAGTCTGCATAATGTCCACAGTATCTTTCCAATTCAAGATCTCTGATTCAGTGTGTCCCGAAACAACAAGTCTCTTGAATGCTTCGGCTTGTTCACGCAAACCATGTCCGACATAGGTATGTGGATATTGCGTTACGGAACCATCAAATAAAGTGACCCGCATACTTGTTGGACTGTAAAAGACTCGATCTATTTCCAACCATCCATTTAACCCAGCAACCACTGCGCGACACGGAGTTTGTTCAATCATTGTTGTGTTCAATACAGCTTGTGCTCCATCGGCATAATCAAAAATCATTGATGTTTGTGCATCAACACCTTTGTCTGTTAAAACTCCACTTGCAGTAATTTTCGTTGGGTTACCCAAAATCATATGAGCAAATGAAACAGGATAAATTCCAAGATCCAATAGTGCGCCACCTGCAAGTGATGGTTCTACTAGGCGAGGGATGTTTTGATCAGCTAAACGCTGTCCATGATCTGCATGGATTGTCACAATTTTTCCTAAAACACCACTCGCAATAATTTCGCGCACCTGAGCGTAATGAGGCAGGAAGCGTGCCCACATCGCTTCCATTAGTGCAACATTGTTGCTCTGTGCAGAAGTCACCATTTCCTGTGCTTCGATGGCATTTACTGCAAAGGGCTTTTCACATAAAACTGGTTTACCCGCATTGAGCGCTGCAATCACATTGTCCTTATGTGCAGGATGTGGCGTTGCTACATAAATTGCATCAACCGATGGATCTGCAATTAGCTCTTCATAACTTCCATAGGCCTTTCCACCAAAAGTTTCTGCAAACTCTTGTGCATTGCTAAGAGTTCGTGATCCAACTGCGCCCACCGCATGACCTTCTAGTAGTTGTAGATCTGCTGCAAATGCTCGTGCAATTCCACCAGGACCCAAAATTCCCCAGTTGAAATTACTCACAGTGTCGCCCCATCATCTTCGTGATAACCACGTTTTAACCATCGATTAATTGCGCGCTGCGCAGAAGCAATAAATCCTTTAGGTGTTTGACGTGGGGGATTAGGTTGAACAAACCCTCCTTGGTCGATTCGATCGAGATCATCCAAAAAGGTTGTAGGTGCAGATTCATCGAGAGACAGGCCAGAGACTATCGAATCGAACTCAGAGCGAATTAAATCCTCTTCATCGAAATCATCTGGTTCTTTTTTGGCCTCACTCACCCTCAGATAGTGTCATAGTCGTCAATAACCACTAAATTATCCTCGTGCTGAACAACCTGCCCTACGGAACCTTGCGAGCATTCCTGACTCCATTTTTGATGCTTGCATTCCGTCCTAAGGTACGGGGACTTCGCAACGTGCCATCAAAGGGCCCGGTAATTATTGCTTCTAACCATTTGTCCTTCAGTGATTCGATCTTCATGCCTCTAGTTGTTCCTCGTAAAGTTACATTTCTTGCTAAGAGCGAATACTTCACGTCCCCTGGCCCAAAGGGATTGTTGAAAAAGTTAACCTTTATTGCATTAGGTCAGGTACCAGTTGATCGTTCCGGCGGTCGTCGCAGTGAAGCTGCATTGATAACAGGACTTAAAGTTTTAGCTGATGGCGATTGCATCGGCATCTATCCCGAAGGCACCAGATCACCCGATGGTCGTTTATATAAAGGACGTACCGGTATCGCTCGTCTAGCGATCGAATCTGGGGCACCTGTAATTCCAGTGGCGATGTCAAATACTGACAAGATTCAGCCAACAGGAAAAGTTATTCCTAATGTAAAACGGGTTGGAATGAATTTTGGTAAACCGATGTACTTTGATGGTGATTCAACAGATTTACAACATCTGCGAGATGTAACCGATCAGATTATGAATGCGATTCATGCAATGTCTGGCCAAGAGTACATCGACATCTATGCACCGAAAAAAGTGAAGTTGGGCGAAATCCAAGAAGAGGATTAATCCAAAGCGTTACGTGCAACCAAGTAGTTGCATGTTTGGCATTCAGGTCCAGCATCAGGGAGTTCGCCTTCCAAAACATCTATGAACTCGCCTATTACTTTAAGAAAGTTTGCTTGATCTCGTTCAACCGGAACATATTTTTGAAAGACCCCAAATCCATAATCAGCAACTGATGTGCCGATAGCAGTGGTTGGCTTCCATACTAATAAACCAATTGATGCGACAGTTTGTGATTTGCCTGCAGCAGGATTTTCTAGGCTATATGCATATGCCTCAAGCTGAGGTGAGTAAAACTGTCCACTGTCCCGTTGGCTATCGGATACTTTGCAATCAATTAATCCAATAGTTCCATCCTCATTTGTTGCCACTAGGTCATACTTTCCTAAAATGCGCCATCGAGTTTCTGAACCGTTAACAACTAGCGGCTTACTCTTAACCCACTCTCCCCACTTAGTGACTGTTCCTGCGCGCAGGGAAGGGTCGATGGTCGGCATATCTGCCCCCTGAAAGTGTTCTTCTTGCAAGGCAGCCATTGTTCCAACTAGCGGAAAAGCACCGGGCATTGTGAGTTTGTACCAATACTTGATCCACAAACATCTTTTGCAGGTAGATAAACCAAATGTTAGATCTGATGGAGAGATGTTTTCACGGGCGGGTTTGGCGGGTTTAATCATGAAGCAATTGTGTACTTAGCCACTGACAATTGCTGACACCAAAACTGATATTCCCAGGATAATCATGATGATTCCGCCGGTTGCACGAAGTTTTTCTAATCGCTTGGAATCGGTGGCTAGCCATTCGCGCGCAGTTCCGGCTAAAAGGCCCCAAGTTCCATCTGAAAAAAATGCCAAAATCGCAAAGACTGCACCGAGCAGAATTAATTGCAAAGTAACGCTGCCACGGTCCCGATCTATGAATTGGGGCAGTACCGCTGCGAAGAAAACAACACCTTTGGGATTCAGCGCGCCAACCCAGTAGCCATCCCACATTGAACGGCGGGCACTTGGTGCAACATCACCTTGGTTTGTCATGTCAGCTGCATGCACGCTGCGTTTTCGAATTGCATCGATTCCAAGATAGATCAAATAAAGACCGCCACCCCATTGAACTGCAATGTAGGCAAGTTCTGAATGTTGCAAAATTGGACCAAGGCCAAGTGCGACAAAGACTGAGAGTGAAAAAGCTCCAGTTACATTTCCAGCGACTGAAAACACCGCTGTCTTTCGGCCCCACGCGATGGCCCGAGCGATTACAAACAATACGCTCGGGCCAGGCGCCAAGATAATCACCATCGCGGCAACGATGTATTCAGGAAGCCGCGTTGGAATGATCATGCAGGGATGTTACTTATTACCTCGTGCATCTGCAATTGAGTGGAGGATTCGGTATCCAAGGATCGCCACCAATGTTGCATTGATGATTCCGTTGAATGTGTAATCCCCACGAGTCCATGACATATCTGCAATACCGATGATAAGTGCTGAACCTGCGATCAAGAGATTAGTTGAATTCGCAAAATCAACCTTTCCTTCGATCCAGATGCGCGCACCTACAACACCGATCATTCCAAACAATGCAACGCCGACTCCACCGAGTGCTCCTACTGGAGTCGCACTCAGAACTGCGCCGAACTTAGGAGACAATGAAAGTCCAATCGCACCAACACCTGCGATCCAATATGCAGCTGTTGAGTACACGCGAGTTGCAGCCATTACGCCAATGTTTTCTGCATATGTTGTAGTACCGGAACCGCCACCAAAGCCCGCAAGTGTTGTTGCAACACCATCGGCCATCAGCGCGGTACCCATTTGATCATCAAGATCTTTGCCAGTCATTGAGGCAACTGCCTTAACGTGACCAACATTTTCTGCGATCAAAACAAGAACTACAGGCAGAAACAAAATAATTGCTTTGCCATCAAAGGTTGGATTTGTAAATGTTGGTAGCGCAAACCACTTGGCTGCTTTAATTCCATCTGTGCTGACATCGCCCTGTACATAAGCCAGGCCGTATCCGATCATTAGGCCCAGGAAAATACTGATGCGGCCAAGGAATCCACGTGAAAATGCTGAGATCAAACCAATAGATGCCAAAGTAACAACACCAATCATTGGAGCGGCTACGAAGTTATTTTTAGCAGCACCGGCCAAGTTCAAACCGATGACCATAACGATTGTTCCTGTTACAACTGGTGGCAACATCCAGTTAATCCAACCGATGCCCCATTGCTGAACGATCAGACCAACAGCAGCAAGGATTAGGCCAGTTACAACGACGCCACCAAGTGCAGCTCCCATTCCGCCGCTTGTCTTTGCAGCTGCGATTGGTGCCAAGAATGCAAAAGATGAACCTAAGTAGCTAGGAACTTTGTTTTTGGTGAGTGCTAGGAAAAGGAGAG
>JBILJK010000009.1:0-18240 GCA_044377285.1 Candidatus Planktophila sp. | reverse complement strand
AAGCTAACAACTCTTCATCCGTTAACGGGGGAGATCATCCGAGAGGAAGAAGAGATCTTCATCTTCCCGGCAACGCACTACGCCGCAGGTCCTGAAACTATGAAGCGGGCTATTGGTGATATCCAAGATGAATTACAAGTTCAACTAAACCTTTTTGAAAAGCAGGGCAAGTTACTAGAAGCTCAACGCCTTCGGATGCGTACAACATTTGATATTGAAATGATGGAACAAATCGGATTTTGCAGCGGAATTGAAAATTATTCTCGACACTTAGATGATCGCCCTGCGGATTCTGCTCCGCATTGCTTGCTTGATTATTTCCCGGAAGATTTCTTGGTGGTTATTGATGAAAGCCATGTGACTGTTCCGCAGTTGGGCGCAATGTTTGAAGGCGATGCCTCCCGTAAACGCACCTTGGTAGAGCATGGATTCCGCTTGCCCAGTGCAATGGATAATCGCCCACTGAAATTTCCTGAGTTTGTAGAACGTACCGGCCAAATTCTTTATCTTTCCGCGACCCCTGGTAAGTATGAGATGGCAAAAGTCAATGGAGATGTTGTCGAACAAGTTATTCGTCCTACTGGTCTGGTGGATCCTCAGATTGTTATTAAACCAATTAAGGGTCAGATTGATGATCTACTCAACGAAATCAATATCCGCGCTGCAAAAAATGAGCGCGTACTTGTCACAACACTGACAAAGAAGATGTCGGAAGACTTAACTGATTACCTGCAAGAGCGTGGGGTCAATGTCAGATATCTGCACTCCGAAGTAGATACCTTGCGCCGAGTTGAATTACTTCGCGAGCTTCGCACCGGTGATTACGATGTATTGATCGGTATCAACCTGCTGCGTGAAGGTTTAGATTTGCCCGAAGTATCACTAGTTGCAATCTTGGACGCAGACAAAGAGGGATTCTTGCGTTCAGCTACTTCTTTGATTCAAACTATTGGACGTGCTGCGCGAAATGTTTCGGGTGAAGTTCATATGTACGCAGACCGCGTAACTGATTCGATGGCCAAGGCAATAGATGAGACAAACCGCCGACGCGCAAAGCAGGTGGCCTACAACCTAGAACGTGGTGTTGACCCACAACCACTGCGCAAGAAGATTGCAGATATTACCGATCTAATCAACCGCGAGAGTGAAGACACCGAAGAGCTCTTGTCTCATGAAAAGGGCGGGGCTAAGAAAATTGCGTCATCGGCTGGAATTTATGACAAATCCTCGACATCTTTACCGCGCAAGGATCTGATCGCATTGATAGGCTCGCTCACCGATCAGATGCGCAATGCCGCATCTGAGCTTCAGTTTGAGGTTGCTGCACGGTTGCGTGATGAGATCAAAATATTGAAGAAAGAGCTACGAATGATGGAAGAGGCCGGGGTTTGAGTATCGACAAGTTGGTTGTGCGCGGAGCACGCGAACACAACCTCAAAAATGTTTCCATCGAGCTTCCGCGAGATGCCTTAGTTGTTTTTACTGGATTGTCTGGTTCAGGAAAATCTTCTCTTGCCTTTGACACAATCTTTGCCGAAGGTCAGCGTCGCTATGTCGAATCTTTGTCAGCGTACGCGCGTCAATTCTTGGGTCAAATGGATAAGCCTGATGTTGATTTCATCGAAGGTTTGTCTCCTGCTGTTTCAATTGATCAGAAATCAACCAACCGAAATCCTCGATCAACTGTTGGCACAATCACCGAGGTTTATGATTATTTGCGCCTTCTGTTTGCACGTGCAGGACGACCACATTGCCCTAACTGTGGCCAAGCCGTCACCCGTCAATCGCCTCAGCAAATAGTTGATCAGATATTAGAACTTCCTCCAACAACAAAGTTTCAGGTTTTGGCACCAGTTATTCGTGCGCGTAAGGGCGAATTTGTTGAACTGTTTAGTGATTTGATCACTCAAGGATATTCACGAGCACGCATTGACGGTGAGGTTGTTCAACTCTCTGATGCACCGAAACTTAAAAAGCAGGAAAAGCACACCATCGAAGTTGTTATAGATCGTTTAACAGCAAAAGCTGAAAGCAAAACACGCCTCACTGATTCTATTGAGACAGCGCTGCGTCTTGCTTCCGGAATCGTTGTGCTTGATTTTGTCGATGCTAAGGGCGCTGACAAAGAACGCACATACAGCGAGCATCTTGCCTGCCATGATTGCGAGCTTTCCTTTGAAGAGCTTGAACCTCGTTCATTTTCATTTAACTCTCCATTTGGAGCATGCGCTGAGTGTTCTGGAATCGGTACTAAAAAAGAGGTAGATGAAGATCTGATCATTCCCGATGATTCAATTTCGATTAATGATGGGGCGATTGCGCCGTGGTCTGGTGGTCAATCCTCAGATTACTTCCTGCGTTTGCTAGAAGCCCTTGCAAAAGACTTGCCATTCTCACTTGAGACGCCATGGAAGAAGATCTCCGTCAAAGCACGCGAAGCGATTCTAAATGGCTACGAGTATGAAATTAAGATGAAGTACAAGGGTCGATATGGTGCCCGTAACTACACAACTGGCTTTGAAGGAGTTATTCCCTTTATTCACCGACGTCACGAGGAAACAGATAGCGATTACAGTCGCGATAAGTACGAGGCTTATATGCGTGAGATCTCCTGTGAAAAGTGCAACGGAGCTCGACTTAAGCCTGAAGTGCTTGCTGTAACAATCGGGGACAAGAACATTTCACAGATCTGTGAACTCTCAATCGCAGATTGTGCAACTTTTTTAAAGCAGATCAAGCTCAATAAGCGAGAAGCGCAAATTGCAGAACGTGTCATGAAAGAGGTCAATGCACGTCTTGGCTTCTTGCTCGATGTTGGTCTTGATTACCTTTCTCTTGCGCGTCCTGCAGGTTCTCTATCTGGTGGTGAAGCACAGCGCATCCGTCTGGCAACTCAGATCGGTAGCGGATTAGTTGGTGTTCTCTACGTCTTGGATGAACCATCAATTGGATTACATCAACGTGATAACAAGCGCTTAATCGAAACTCTTACCCGCCTGCGCAATCTAGGTAACACCCTCATTGTTGTGGAACACGATGAAGAAACTATTCGCACGGCAGACTGGATTGTTGATATCGGACCAGGTGCGGGAGAGCACGGCGGCAAGGTTGTTGTCTCTGGTAGCTATGAAGATTTGATTGCCTCGAAAGAATCAATCACCGGAGCATATTTATCAGGTCGTAAATCCATTGCAATTCCTAAAACACGCCGACCTATTGATCCAAAACGCAAGCTCGTGGTTAAGGGTGCAAAGGAAAACAACCTGAAAGAGATCGATGTCGAGGTACCTTTGGGTGTATTCGTTTCAGTCACTGGTGTTAGTGGTTCCGGTAAATCAACACTTGTAAATGACATCTTGTATACCGTCTTAGCGAACAAGCTCAATGGCGCGCGTTTAGTTCCTGGTCGTCATCGAACCGTTACTGGTGTCGAGCTGTTAGACAAAGTTGTACACGTTGATCAATCTCCAATTGGACGAACACCTCGTTCGAATCCTGCAACCTACACGGGCGTATTCGACAAGATTCGTGCATTGTTTGCTGAAACTAGTGAAGCAAAAATCCGCGGATACCAGCAAGGTCGCTTCTCCTTTAACGTCAAAGGTGGCCGCTGCGAAAACTGTTCGGGTGACGGAACAATCACTATCGAAATGAACTTCTTGCCAGATGTTTATGTCCCGTGCGAGGTCTGTCATGGCGCGCGCTATAACCGTGAAACCCTTGAGGTTCACTACAAGAACAAGACCATTGCAGAAGTATTGGATATGCCCATCGAAGAGGCTGGTGGTTTCTTCGAATCCGTGCCTGCGATTGCTCGATATTTAAAGACCCTTAATGATGTGGGGCTTGGCTATGTTCGCTTGGGCCAATCTGCTCCAACGTTGTCAGGTGGCGAAGCACAACGCGTAAAACTCGCAACAGAGCTACAGCGCAGATCAACTGGTCGCACGATTTATGTTTTGGATGAACCAACAACTGGCTTGCACTTTGAGGATGTCAATAAGTTGTTAACTGTCCTGAACCGTCTGGTTGATACTGGTAACACTGTTGTTGTAATCGAACACAACCTTGATGTTATTAAGTGCTCGGACTGGGTGATCGATATGGGACCTGAAGGTGGATTTCGCGGGGGATTAGTTGTTGCCGAAGGTACACCAGAAGAAGTTGCAACGGTAAAAGAGAGTTACACAGGACAGTTCTTAGGTGAAATTTTAAAATCAACTAGAAAAGCGCCAGCGAAGAAGTAGCGCAATGGCAGATCCTCAAAGTTATCGGCCAAGTAATATCCCGGAACACCCTGGTGTGTACCGTTTCTATAACGCCAAAGACAAGATTATTTATGTCGGTAAAGCCAAGAACCTAAAGAACCGCCTGAGTAATTACTTTCAGGCCAACTTAGCGAGCAAGACATATCGCATGGTTCATGAAGCTGTCAGAGTCGACTGGACCATCGTAAGTACCGAACTCGAAGCGCTAGCCCTGGAATTTAGCTGGATCAAGCAACATCAACCTAAGTACAACGTTCAATTCAAGGATGACAAGTCCTATCCCTACCTTGCCTTATCTCTGAACGATGAGTATCCGATGATTTTTATCACCCGCAAAGATAAACGTCCCGATCTTAAATACTTTGGGCCGTATACAAATGCGTGGGCCCTTCGCAATACCTTTGAAGTTCTACTAAAGGTGTTTCCGGTTAGATCCTGTTCATCTGCAAACTTCACACGCGCACGCAAGAGTAAGAGACAGTGTTTGTTAGGCGACATCGGAAAATGTGCTGCGCCATGCGTGGATTGGATTTCTAAAGAGGATCACCAGCAATTAGCCCACCGATTAAATGAGTTTATGGAATCAGGGATGGAGAACATCCTGCCCAAGCTGCAAGAAGAGATGCAGAATGCCGCCAATAACGAGGAGTTTGAACGAGCCGCACGACTGCGCGATCAAATCGATTCCTTTGAAAAGGCGCAGAAGTCGACCGAAGGCAACTTTTCAGATGATTTAGATGGAGATTTTATCTCCCTCTACCACGATGGTTTTCATGCGGCTGGTTCGATTTTTTCTATGCAGCGCGGGTCCGTTAAGGGTTCCAGGTCTTGGATTGTGGATCAAGAGATGGTGCTCGAAGGACAGGATGTATTAACAGCGTTGCTGTATTCGATTTATGGAACTGGCGCGATGCAGGTGCCACGCAATATTTATGTAAATAGCGATCCGGTAGATAAGGATCAATTGGAAAAATGGCTAGAAACTTTAGGAACGTCAAAAGTTGAAATCAAGGTTCCGCAACGAGGCGAGAAAGTTGAGTTACTAGATACCGTAAAGAGGAATGCGCAGTACTCGCTGATCCAGTATTTGAGTAAGCGCGCGACAGATGCTGCCGTTAGCGGTAAGGCATTAACTGAAATTGAAGAGTCACTCAATCTAGGTCGCACTCCATTACGCATTGAATGTTTTGATATCTCCAATATCTCTGGCACATCTGTGGTTGCTTCGATGGTTGTCTTTGAAGATGGAATGGCAAAGAAGAGCGAGTATCGCCGATTTATTATTAATACAGATGAAGGTTTTGATGACACTCGAGCAATGCATCAAGTGATCACGCGCCGCCTAAAACGCTTGATTGATGATCGTCAAGAAAATGAAGCAGAGGTCGCAGAGCTTGGCGGAAAGCCCAGCAAGTTTGCCTACCCACCACAATTAATAGTTGTCGATGGTGGCGCGCCTCAGGTCAGTGCTGCGCAACGCGCACTGGACGAACTGGGTATTACAGATATCGCACTGTGCGGTTTAGCTAAGCGATTAGAAGAGGTGTGGACTCCTGGATCCAGCGATCCGTTGATCTTGCCACGCAGTAGCGAAGGTCTGTATCTGCTGCAGCGAATTCGCGATGAAGCACACCGTTTCGCAATCTCATTTCACCGATCTCGTAGATCTAAGGTGATGCTTGAATCGGTGTTGGACGATATTCCACAGTTGGGATCTATGCGAAGAGCTGCATTGTTAGAGCGATTTGGATCTGTGGCTGCAATTCGCAAAGCCAACGTAGATGACATCGCGGCAACACCCGGCATCGGCACAAAGATTGCCTCGATAATTGAAGAACACCTAAGTACTATTGCGACGCAGAAAATAAACACTGAAACTGGCGAGATTTTAGGGATGTAGGAATTTAAAATGATTAATAATTTCTTCGAACAGGATGTCAAAATCCAAACAGACTCGTTGACTGTTTTTGCACACGAGATTTTAAAGAAGTACGGAATTACCGATGCCGAAGTCGAGTGCATCAACTTTGAGTTCAATGCTACTTTTGCAGTCTCGACTCAATCTGGCCAAAAGTACTCCTTACGGCTGAACATCAACTCAACTCGAACAGTTTCAAATATTCAAGCTGAAACACAATGGGTCCGAGATCTTGCACGAATTCCTTCTATTAATGTAGCAACACCTATTGCATCACTGGATGATCAGTATGTGGTTTCTGCAATACATCTAGATTCTGGCCACACCATCTATGGTGTCATGTATTCATGGCTTGAGGGTGAGGAGCTAGGGGATGAGCCAACATTGGATCAACTACAGACAGTCGGTCGAGCGATAGCCCTGTTGCATGAGAATTCATCCACTTTCACACTTACTGATGAAGCAGAGTTGCCTACCTTTAGTGATTTCTTTTGGGGAACTGAAGATTACCTATTCTCTAGTAAATCAACATTGACTGCTAAAGATCGCCAGCTCATTGAACAAGCTCGTGATCTGATCATGAAATTCACCAATGATTTGTATGCAACTTCCCCAGTGCACATAATCCATGGCGATTTCCATGGATGGAATCTAATGTGGCATGAGGAGCAGCTGTTCATTTTTGACTTTGATGATTGTGGTTTTGGGGTCGAAGCACAAGACATTGCTGTTGCTCTGTATTACTTGGATACCCCCGAACAAGATGCAGCTTTGCTTGATGGTTATAAGAGCATTCGCCCATTGCCGCAATACTCAGGCAATGCCATGAAAGCCCTTTTGCTTCAAAGGCGATTATTGCTTCTGAACTACCTTTTTGAGACAAAAAATGCCGAGCACAGAGAGATGTTGCCGGCTTACTTGGACAAGACAATCGAGCGTGTTTCTACATTCTTGACAGATGTAACACAATAGTTCCATGACACAAGAGACCTTGATTCTTACCGGCATGTCAGGTGCTGGCCGATCAACCGTTGCTCATGCGCTAGAAGATCTCGGTTGGTATGTTGTCGATAATCTTCCGCCATCTTTGTTGCCAGCGCTAGTGAACAAAGCAACTGGTCCTCAGGGCAAAGAACTAGCTGTTGTCGTAGATGTTCGCGGGGGAGCATTCTTTGATGAATTAACCCAAGCGCTATCTGAACTCACGAAGAGTAATTCTAATCACCGGCTGGTTTTTCTAGATGCAACAGATCAATCATTAGTCCAACGATTTGAATCAACTCGTCGTCCTCATCCTTTACAAGGCAATGATCGCATTGTTGATGGCATTGCACGCGAACGCGAAAAACTGGAAGATGTTCGTTCGCAATCAGATGTTGCAATAGATACGACAAATCTGAATGTTCACCAGCTGGAAAAGCGTATTGGTGAGATATTTGGATCAGGAAAGCTGCAAGGTATCCGAGTCAATGTTCTTTCATTTGGATACAAGTACGGCATCCCAGTAGATGCAGATCTAGTTTTGGATTGCCGATTCATCCCTAATCCTCATTGGATTCCTGAACTTCGCCCATTGACGGGTCTAACACCACAGGTCAGCGAAAAGGTTCTTGGCAGTGAAGGTGTAAAAGATTTTGTGCATGGATATGTCGGTCTCGTTAATTCCATGATGGATGGCTACATGCGAGAAGGTAAAAAATATGTAACGATTGCAGTCGGCTGCACTGGTGGAAAACATCGAAGTGTTGCAATCACAGAAGAAATAGCACGACAACTAAGTGCTATAGGCCCTGATATTTCTGCGCATCCAACTCATCGTGATGTAGGGCGAGAATAAATTTGTCTACAGTTGTTGCACTTGGTGGTGGCCATGGTTTAGCTGCAACCCTTGCAGCATTGCGCCAGATCACTCAAGACATCACCGCGATAGTTACCGTTGCAGATAACGGTGGATCAAGTGGTCGATTGCGTGAAGAGTTTCCAATTTTCCCTCCAGGTGATCTACGTATGGCACTTACTGCATTGTGCGCCGATGATGACTGGGGGCGTACTTGGGCTCAAATTCTGCAACATAGATTTGATAGTGATGGAGAATTAAATGGTCATGCAATGGGAAATTTGCTACTGGCGTCAATGTGGAACGCCGGAGATGATCCTGTTGTTGCATTAGATCGCGTTGGTCAACTACTTAAAGTCATCGGACGGGTGCTACCTATGGCATCTGTTGCACTCGATATAGAAGGCACATTTAAGACTTCAACTGGCCGAATTGTTGTGCGGGGACAGAAGGAGGTGGCAACAGCTAAGGGGCATATTCAATCACTACGAATAATTCCCGAAGATCCACCTGCGCGACCAGAAGCTTTGGCTGCAATTGCAGATGCACAGTGGATCACTATGGGTCCGGGATCATGGTTTTCAAGTGTGATTCCTCACCTATTGGTGCCAGCTCAGTTAGAGGCACTTAAAAATTCGCAGGCAAAGAAAATTTTGATTTTAAACCTTGATGCATCTAACCAGTCACAAGGCGAAGAGTTTGCCGGCTCAACCCCAGAGCAGCATCTAGAGTTTTTCCATCAGTACGCACCCGGATTAACAGTGGATTATTGCCTGGTGGACCAATCTGTTGTTCGCGATAAGGATGCGCTGCAGACAGCAGCATCAACCTTAGGTTCAGAGATTGTTGTGGCAGATATACGAAAAGCCCCTGGCAGCATTCATCATGATGCTGAAAAATTAGCTCTCCATTTGGGCCACATTTTTTCTCGCTAGATGGTTGGATTAGCCCCATGGCAATGACAGCATCAGTAAAGGATGAACTATCTCGTCTCTCCATCACCAAACCATGTTGTCGCAAAGCCGAGGTTTCCTCACTTCTTCGTTTTGCTGGTGGGCTGCATATCGCAGCAGGCAAGATAGTTATTGAAGTAGAACTAGATACATCACAAAGTGCTCGCAGACTACGCAAAGACATTGCAGATATTTATGGACATGATTCTGATTTAGCCGTGCTGTCTTCAAGTGGTTTGCGCAAAGGTTCTCGATATGTTGTACGCGTAATTAATGAAGGCGATGCCCTTGCACGTCAAACAGGATTAGTAGATGCAAATGGTCGGCCTGTTCGAGGTCTTCCGCCTCAGGTTGTTTCAGCAGCAACATGTGATTCTGAAGCGGCCTGGCGTGGTGCATTTATTGCTCACGGTTCCTTGACCGAACCAGGCCGTTCTTCGTCTCTTGAAATTACCTGCCCCGGCCCAGAGGCTGCACTTGCATTAGTTGGTGCTGCTCGGCGCTTAGGAATTGTTGCAAAGGCTCGCGAAGTTCGCGGAGTAGATCGAGTTGTAATTCGCGATGGCGATGCGATCGGTGTTTTGCTCACTCGCTTAGGTGCGCACGAAAGTGTGCTTGCCTGGGAAGAGCGCCGCATGCGCCGCGAGGTTCGCGCAACAGCTAATCGCCTTGCTAACTTTGATGATGCAAACCTTCGCCGTTCTGCGCGCGCCGCAGTTGCTGCAGCAGCCCGAGTACAACGCGCGATGGAGATTCTTGGGCCAACAATTCCTGATCACTTAAAAGAGGCGGGGGATCTGCGCATCAACCATGGCCAGGCATCGTTAGAAGAGTTGGGATCGTTGGCGACGCCTCCGATGACAAAGGACGCCATAGCCGGACGTATTCGCCGCCTACTAGCGATGGCTGATAAGCGTGCGCAAGAGCTTGGAATTCCAGATACTGAGAGCGGCCTCTCGCCTGATTTATTGAATTAGCGGGTAGATACTCAAGAGTTCACTAAGCCTTCACTGATAAGGTTCTACCTAAGACCCCAGCGTTGTGGCAGTTTTACGAACCACCAACAGCTGGGCTTTTTTATGTCGTGCGGGGAGCACCCCGCGGTGTAGGCCCCACTAGTAGCAAGGACACTTTCGTGATTAATGTCGGAATCAATGGTTTTGGACGCATCGGTCGTAACTTCTTCCGTGCCAGCCTAACTAACCCAAATATTAACATCGTCGGAATTAACGACCTGACTCCTAATGAGACTCTTGCTCACCTCTTGAAGTACGACTCAATCTTGGGTCGCCTTGGTCTAGAAGTTACATACACAGATGATTCAATCACTGTTGATGGCAAGACAATCAAAGTTTTCTCAGAGCGCGATCCAGCAAACCTTCCATGGGCAGCGGTTAAGGCTGATGTAGTTGTTGAATCAACAGGAATTTTCACAAAGGCTGCAGATGCTCAGAAGCACATCACAGCAGGTGCCAAGAAGGTAATCATTTCTGCGCCAGCAACTGATGAGGACATCACAATCGTTATGGGTGTTAACCACACTCAGTACGACGGCACAAAACACAACATTATTTCAAACGCATCATGCACAACTAACTGCCTTGCACCTATGGCAAAGGTTCTTCAGGATAACTGGGGAATTGTTAAGGGTCTGATGACAACTATTCACGCTTACACAAATGATCAACCAATTCTTGACTTCCCACACAAGGATCTTCGCCGCGCTCGCGCTGCTGCACTCAACATGATCCCAACATCAACAGGTGCTGCAAAGGCGATTTCACTAGTGATGCCAGAACTCAAGGGCAAGCTAGATGGTTACGCGATGCGCGTTCCAGTTCCAACTGGTTCTGCTACAGATTTAACTGTTGAACTAGAAAAGGAAGCAACTGCTGCAGAAATTAACGCTGCAATGAAGGCTGCTGCCAATGGTCCACTTAAGGGATACCTTTCATACACAGAAGATCCAATTGTTTCTTCTGACATCGTTACAGATCCTTCATCATGTGTATTTGATTCAGGTCTGACAAAGGTAATCGGCAACCAGGTTAAAGTTGTTGGTTGGTATGACAATGAATGGGGTTACTCAAACCGCCTAGTCGACTTGATCGATTACGTTGGTAAAACTCTGTAATGCCAGAACTTTCATCAGTTGATGTAGCCGGAAAGCGAGTCTTTCTTCGTTGCGATCTTAATGTTCCTTTGAAAGATGGAGTTATTAAGGATGATGGGCGTATTAAAGCCTCGCTTCCGACTATTCAATTACTGCTTGAAAAAGGTGCATCTCTTGTAATCGCGGCTCATCTTGGTCGTCCAAAAGGTGAGGCAAAGCCTGAACTTTCACTTGCCCCAGTTGCGCAGCGTCTGGGCGAATTATTGGCCCGCGAAATTAAGTTCACAGGTCACGTCACAGGCGAAGCGGTTACATCGGCAGCTGATTCTTTAAAGGCAGGCGAAATTCTTCTTTTAGAAAATATTCGCTTTAGCGCAGCAGAGACAAGCAAAGAAGAATCAGAGCGCGCAGCATTTGCTGGTGAACTAGCAAAGCTCGCTGATATCTATGTTGGTGATGGTTTTGGTGCGGTACACCGCAAGCACGCATCTGTCTTTGATTTACCTAAATTACTTCCACATGCTGCTGGCACATTAGTTGCAGCAGAGGTTCAAGTTTTAAAGAAGCTGACACAAAACCCAGAGCGCCCATATGGTGTCATTTTGGGTGGCGCAAAGGTTTCAGACAAGCTTGGTGTTATTGAGAACTTGCTCGGCAAAGTTGATGTTTTAGCAATTGGCGGAGGAATGGTGTTCACCTTCCTCAAGGCTCAGGGCAAAGAAATTGGAACATCACTGGTTGAAGCAGAGATGCTTGATGTTGTTAAAGGGTTGATAGCAACTGCAGAAAAGAATGGTGTGAAATTAGTTCTCCCAACTGACATTGTTGTTGCACCCGCCTTTTCTGCAGATGCCACACCAACAGTTGTAGCTGCTGACGCGATTCCTGCTGATCAAATGGGTCTAGATATCGGGCCAGTATCTGCTGCAACATTTGCAGCAGAAATTGTTAAATGTAAAACGGTTTTCTGGAATGGCCCAATGGGTGTCTTTGAATTTCCTAACTTTGCAGCCGGAACAAAGGTTGTTGCTCAAGCATTGACCGAAGTTTCTGGTATTTCGGTTGTAGGCGGGGGAGACTCTGCTGCAGCTGTTCGCGCACTCGGTTTCGCTGACTCACAGTTCGGCTATATATCTACAGGCGGCGGCGCATCACTTGAATATCTTGAAGGCAAGGAACTTCCAGGTCTACAAGCATTAGAATTAATTTAATAGGCATCGAACTAGGAGTAATCACATGCGTAAACCGTTAATGGCAGGAAACTGGAAGATGAACCTCAATCACCTTGAGGCTATTGCCGTTGCTCAAAAGTTGGTTTACGGACTCGATGACAAGGATTATGACGCAGTAGATGTTGCGGTAATTCCTCCATTCACAGATATCCGCTCCATTCAGACTTTGGTTGATGGAGATCGTTTGCGCCTTCAATACGGCGCACAGGATCTTTCACCAGATGCAAGTGGAGCTTTCACTGGCGATATCTCAGGCTCAATGCTTGCAAAGCTTGGTTGCAGTTATGTTGTCATCGGTCACTCGGAACGACGCGCAATCCATCAAGAGTCTGATGCCTTGATTAATCGCAAAATCAAAGCAGCGCTAGCAAATGAAATAACTCCAATCTTCTGTGTTGGCGAGGAGCTTGCTATTCGTGAAGCCGGAACTCATGTAAGTCATGTTGTTCGTCAGGTGCGTGCAGGACTTGAAGGATTTTCAAAGCCAGAATTAAAAAAGATTGTTATCGCATATGAACCTGTCTGGGCTATTGGTACAGGAAAGACAGCTACACCTGAAGATGCACAAGAGGTGTGTGCTGCAATTCGCGAAGAGGTTGAAAATATTGGTTCCCCCGATATCGCATCCAATATGCGCATTCTTTACGGCGGTTCTGTGAAATCTTCCAACATCGTGGAAATCATGAAAAAGGCTGATGTAGATGGCGCTTTGATAGGTGGAGCGAGCCTAGACCCCGAAGAATTGGCCAAGATCGTTAAATTCCACGCGGTGAGCGAGTAAGCATTACCCCCACTGGGCGGGTATCCTTACCCTCTACGAACTAGGAGTTTAAGAAAAGTGAAACTAGCTCTATCTATCGCATTAATCATCATCAGCTTGCTCATGATCCTTTTGGTACTTCTTCACAAGGGCAAGGGCAGCGGCCTTTCCGATCTATTCGGTGGCGGTATCTCCTCTAACTACGGCGGTTCATCAGTCGTAGAGCGCAACCTTGATCGCATCACTATTGTTGTTGGTGGTTTGTGGTTCGCGTTAGTTGTCGCTTTGTCACTCGTTCTGAAGTAAACATTTTTTTAATTAAGTAAAACAAGGGGATACGTATGGCAAGTGCAATTCGCGGAAGTCGTGTTGGCGCCGGCCCAATGGGAGAGGCAGAGCGCGGCGATTCAATCGCTCGTGCTTATGTTTCATACTGGTGTGCAAACGGACATGAAGTTCGTCCATCATTTGCAGTCGAAGAAACAGTAGTAATTCCTGCGGAATGGGATTGCCCTAAGTGTGGTTATCCAGCAGGACGCGATCGCAACAACCCACCTAGCCCAGAAGTAAACGTGCCCTACAAGACTCACCTTGCCTATGTAAAAGAGCGTCGCACAGATGCTGAAGGTGAAAAACTTCTAGAAGAAGCACTTCGTAAACTTCGTGGAGATGACGAAGAATAAGTCTTAAAGCGCTTTAGCAGCTGCTAGTAATTCAGAGATACCCATTGCTCGATTTGTACAATTAAATCGAAGGAGTGGGTATTTTCTTGATGCAAGTGCTTTTCCATCACCGAGTGCTTGGGCCGCAATCAAAGTCTTAAAACCGAAATGTTGCCCAGGGATTGCAATGTCTTTCTTTACATCTCCGGTAATTTGCAAGAACACGCCGTTTTGTTGGCCACCTTTATGGAACTGACCTGTCGAATGAAGAAAGCGTGGTCCCCAACCAAAGGTCACAGGGCGTCCTGATTTGCTTGCAAGGATTGCCCGTAGTTCTGCAATAGCCACATCATCTTTGCGATCAAGATATGCCATGACGGCTATGTAACCACCCTCTGGAATCTGAGAAATTAATTGCGACAAAGCCTCTGTTGCATTACTTCCGGAGCCAAAAATTTCCACAGCACCAACTGATGCATCGCCCGCAAAGGTTGGCAGTACGCCCTTCCATTCATTCAAAAGAGCCGAAGTTTGCTCTTTTGCCTCAGTTACATTCGGCTGATTGAAAGGATCAATAGCAAGTGCTGCGCCGACAAGGGCGGTTACCCATTCCCAAACAATAAATTGAGATGCTAGGTCACCTTCAACAACCAAATCAGCGGTACCAGCAAATGCAATTGTGAAAGCATCGCCTTCTAATCCAAGCTGTGATGATTCTGCAACTACAGGCAATCGTCCTTCTTGATTCTTTCCTGTTGATTCAGCAACTAATTGTTCGATCCAATCACTAAGTCCTGGCATTCCAGAACCTTGATCGGCATAGGCAACGTATTGATCAGCGACATATGTTAGTAAGTATGCGATGTCGCATATCATCTGTGAGTCTGCAAAGAAAGCTGCTTTAGTATCACTTGCGTTATCCAGCAAAACCGAAACATCGACATCGATGAGCGCGGCAGGCACCAAACCAAATGGACTCAAAACGCTAAAACGGCCACCAACATTGGGGTCAGCGTTAATTACCGAATATCCACTCTCGCGAACCTGCTTATCCAATGGAGAACCAGGATCAGTTACAAAAACCATATGATCAATTGGATTAAGCCCTGCATCCTTGAATGCTCCCTCAAAGAGTGCGCGTTGCGAGGCGGTTTCAATTGTCGATCCAGATTTTGAGCTAACGACTACAACGCTTTTAGCAAGGTCTGTCTTTAGCGCATGAGCTACATAATCGGGATCGGTCGAATCTAGAACAAAAAGTTTCTTAGAAAATGTTTGAGCAATGACTTCTGGACCAAGTGATGAACCACCCATTCCACACAAAATCACATTCGATTTGTCGCGGTGCTTAGCAGCAAGGGCGTCAAATTGTGGAAGTAGTTCCCGTGATGATTCCGGCAGGTCTATCCAGTTCAATCGAACTGATGCTTCGGCTTGCGCATCTGGTCCCCAGATTGTCGAATCTTTGAGCTTTAAACGCTCGTGGAAAGCCTGGAGCGCTGTGTAGTGCGCAGAAGAGCGGTCGATCTTTGAAAGGGAAGTACCTTTAATTGAAATCATTGTTGTTGGGCAGCCTTTACATTCTCTAGTAATTCATCCCACGCTTGGGCAAATTTTTTCACACCATCAATCTCTAAATCAGTTGTTATCTGATCCAATGAAATTCCTAGAGCCGATAGCCCCTTTAGTACGTTGACAGCATCGGCGTAGTTTCCAGAAATAGTATTTCCTCTGACCACGCCATGATCGATCAAGGCATCTAAAGTTGATTGCGGCATGGTGTTAACAGTCTCTGGCGCAATCAGTTCAACAACATATTGGGTATCTGGATAGGCAGGATCTTTTACACCTGTGGAGGCCCACAGAGGACGTTGCTTATTTGATCCCTTAGATGACAATTCATTCCATCGTTCGGATCCAAACTTTTCTTCAAACAATTGATAGGCCAAGTGCGCGTTTGCAATTGCAGCTTTACCAAGAAGTGCTTCGGCTTCAGGTGAGCCATTTTTCTTGAGCAATCCATCAACGGTTGAGTCGATGCGACTTACAAAGAAGGATGCAACAGAGTGGACTTGCGATGGATTCTCACACTGCTCTAAACCCTTCACAAAAGCATCGATAACCTGTCCGTATCTTTTTACAGAAAAAATTAGCGTCACATTCACGCTGATGCCAGCTGCAATCAGTGCAGTAATGGCTGGCAGGCCTTCGATAGTTGCAGGGACTTTAATCATTACATTTGGTCGATTGATAATTGCCCACAGCTCTTTACCAGCTGCAATTGTTCCGTCGGTGTCACGAGCAAGACGAGGGTCAACTTCAATACTTACTCGGCCATCAAAACCTTTGCTGCTTGAGAAAATCGGAGCAAATAAATCACAGGCTTGCCGGACATCATCGGTCGTAAGTTTCTTCACAACATCATCAACCGTTGAACCCTTCATGGCAGCGATATCTGCGCTGTATTCGGCTGCTCCGCTTATGGCACTGCTGAATATGCTGGGGTTGGTTGTAACTCCAACAACACCACTATTTGCTATTCGTGAAGGGAGTGAATGGGCATCCGAACCAGTGATTTTCGCGCGAGATAAATCATCGAGCCAAATTGATGTTCCAGCTTTTGCTACTTCGTGAACGCTCATTTAATCGCCTTCTTAACTGTCGCAACTACATTTTCAACCGAGAAGCCGAACTCTTTAAACAATCGCTTGGCATCTGCTGATGCGCCGTAATGTTCTAGAGATATTGCAAATCCACTATCGCCAATGAGTTCGCGCCACCCTTGTGCGATGCCGACTTCAATACTTATCTTCACAATATTGGGGGATAGGACTGATTCTTTATACGCCTGATCCTGCTCGGCAAACCATTCAAGACATGGAGCACTTACAACTCTGACATTGATTCCCTCGCCAGCCAAAGCAGTTTGTGCATCTATAGCCAGTGAGACTTCAGAGCCGGTTGCGATCAAGATTGCTTGTGGGTTTACAACATCTTTCAAAATGTATGCACCCTTTGCCACACCCGTTGCTGGCGCACAGATCGTGCGATCAAAAACCGGTAAATTTTGGCGTGATAGCAATATTCCCGCTGCACGTCCGCGAGAGATGATCTTCTTCCACGCTTCTGCAACTTCGTTCGCATCGCCGGGGCGAATAACATCTAACCCCGGAATCGCGCGTAGAGCTGCAAAGTGCTCAATGGGTTGATGAGTTGGCCCATCTTCGCCGACGCCGATCGAATCATGTGTCCACACAAATGTAGACGCGATGTTCATCAGGGCTGCAAGACGCACTGCAGGTCGCATGTAATCGCTAAAGACAGCAAAGGTTCCACCAAATGATCTGGTTAAACCATGTAACGCGATTCCGTTAAGCACTGAACCCATTGCATGTTCACGGATACCAAAGTGGATTATTCGTCCATATGGATCAGCACCTGGGATAGCCGATGATGTTGGAAGAAATGAACCCGATCCCTTAATGCTTGTGTTATTTGAACCCGCTAAGTCAGCAGATCCTCCCCAAAACTCTGGCAACTTTGCTGCTATTGCATTAATTACTTCACCAGATGCCGCACGTGTTGCAACCTCTTTGTCAGATGAAAATACTGGAAAGTCTGCATCCCAACCAGCAGGTAAGCCTTTAACGCGCAATCTTTCAAGCATCGCCGCCTTATCAGGATTGTCAGATTTCCATGTTGCAAACTTTGCATCCCATGCCGAACGATTTGCTGCTCCGCGATCTTTGACAAGGCGCGCATGAGCCAAAACCTCTGCCGGCATTGCAAAATCCTCATCAGGATTTAAGCCAAGTGCAATCTTTGTGGCCTTAACTTCATCAGCGCCAAGTGCAGATCCATGAGAACCGGCTGTTCCTTGTGCCTTAGGAGCAGGCCAAGCAATAACTGAATGCATCCGAATTAATGTTGGCTTTGAAGTTTCTTTCTTAGCTGCAACCATGGCAGCATCCAAAGCAACTAGGTCAATGTTTCCTGTGGCAAGTGCAGCAACTTCAATGACATGCCATCCATATGCGCGGTATCTAGCAGCGACATCTTCAGTGAATGCATTGTGAGTATCGCCTTCAATGGAAATTCTATTGTCATCATAAATTATGTTTAAGTTACCAAGCTCTTGGGTGCCAGCTAATGAAGATGCTTCGGCACTTACACCTTCTTGTAAATCGCCATCAGAACAAATAACCCAGATGGCGTGATCAAACAAAGAGGTGTTTGCAGGTGCTGTGGGATCAAGTAATCCGCGCTCATAACGAGCAGCCATTGCCATACCGACCGCTGTTGCAACACCTTGACCTAATGGACCAGTTGTCATTTCTACACCGGCTGTATGTCCGTATTCAGGGTGACCCGGTGTTAAAGATCCCCACGTTCTAAAGCTTTGAAGATCTTTCATTTCAAGGCCGTAACCACTTAAAAACAGTTGAATGTAAAGGGTTAATGATGAGTGACCACAGGACAAAATAAATCGATCGCGGC
>JBILJK010000066.1:0-5430 GCA_044377285.1 Candidatus Planktophila sp. | reverse complement strand
TAACATCACCAACAATGCTTGCAGGTGTTGTGGCAAGAAAGGCTCCACCAAAACCCAAGACGATCATTGAAAGCAAGAACATCCATGCATTGATGGAAAATGTGAGTATGAGGATGCCAACAAAGACAATGTTCGCACCGATTATTGAGGCAGCACGACGACCTTTTTGATCAGAAAAACGTCCTGCCCTTAAAAGAATGGCTCCCTGCACAATTGCGGATATTGCAAAGCCATAACCAACAACTGCTGTCGTCGAGTTTAATTCTTCGGTGACAAAAACAGGCAAGATCGAAGAGCGCATTCCGAAGAAAACCCAGGTTCCAATAAATGCCAAAACAAGTGCGATTCGGTAGGCGGGCATGGCAAGTGCTTCACGAATACTTGTTGCAGCTTCAGTGCTGCTGTTCTTTGCCTTTGCACCTATGGAATCTCCCTTTAAGAAGAACAGTGCGACGACTCCAGAGCAAAACAACAAAATGGAATAAACAAAAAATGGTGCTCGCAATGAAATAACTGATAACAAGCCACCGATAGCAGGCCCAGCCATTCCGCCAACGATAAATGAACCTTGGTAGACCGATTGTGCTTGCCCACGTTGATTATCATTGACTGCTCGCAAAATCACCGAACTTGCTGCAACCGAGAACATAGATGAACCCAAACCACCTGCGGCTCTGAAGAAAAGCAACTGCTCGTAGCTTTGGGCTACTCCAGCCAAGAATGTAAAGAGCGAGACCATAAATACACCAGTTGAAAAGACCGCTCTTTCGCCAAATTTATCCACCAAAGTTCCTGAGATTAGACCTGAACTAAAGCGCGTAATTGCAAAAGCCGAGACCATTAAGCCGATCGCTGCGTTGTTGACTCCGAATGATTTTGCAAATACTGGGATAGCTGGCATAACAATTCCGAAACCGACAGCAACAAAAAAGGATGCTGCAATAAGTATCGATACTTCGCGGGGTAGATCCCTAAATGGTGAACGAATCAAGCTAGAGATTCTCCGGCTGCTTCTTCGCGTGCAGCTGCGTAATCTTTTGTTGTTCTAAGTGGAGTTTCGCGAAGCATTAAGGCGAAGATCAGACCAATAGCGGTAATTGGCGCTGCGGCATAGAACACAATGTGGAATGAGTTAACGAAAGCTTCTAGCGCTGTTTCTTTGATCAGTGGGGGGAAAGAGTTTAAAGCCGCTGTGTTGGTAGTTAATTCAGCAAGTTTTGAAGTATCAAAACCTTCAAGGGCAGCGGGGTTATTCTTCCCTAGTTCAGCAAATCCCGTAGACATGTAATGCACTACCCGATTTGTAAGAATTGAACCAAAGATTGCAGTACCAAATACTGATCCAAGTGAGCGGAAGAAAGTATTAGAGCTAGTTGCAACTCCCATATCTCTAAAATCAACTGAGTTCTGCAGTGCAATAACAATTGTCTGCATTGATAGACCCAAGCCCGCACCAACCATGACCGCATAGATTGAAATCTGCCAATAAGGCGTATCAATTTGCAAACGGGTCATGAGCAACACACCAACAGTCATGATTGAAGTTCCCATAACCGGGAAGCGCTTGTAATGACCATGCTTTGAAATCAACTTACCCGAAACAATCGAAGTAGAAACAATTCCGAGCATCAGTGGTATCAACTTCAGTCCAGCTTCAGTTGCTGAATATCCCTTAACAACCTGGAAGTACAGAGGCAACATAACGATCGCCCCAAACATTCCAGCACCGATTACCGCACCTAAAAGTGAGGTAATTGAGAATGTGTGATTCTTGAAAAGATGAAGCGGAAGAATCGGTTCTACTGCGCGCTTTTCCCACATCAAGAACGCGACTGTTAGTAGTAACCCAATAACCAAGGACCCGATGGTTCGAGAATCTGTCCAGCCATTTTGAGGGCCGTAGATTGAAACAGAGAGCAGGACTAGACATACAGCAGTAACCATCAAAACTGCGCCTAGATAATCAATTTTGTGTTCGCGCTTAACCTTTGGAATATGAAGTACGGCCGAAGTGATAACCAATGAAGCGATTGCAAAAGGAATGTTGATGTAGAAAATCCAACGCCATCCGGCTACACCAAGAATCTGTGCGTGATCTGAAAAATAGCCACCAAGTAATGGACCTGCAACGGATGAAAGTCCCCATACTGCACCGAAATAACCTTGATATTTTCCACGCTCTCGTGGCGGAACAATGTCACCAATAATTACAAAGGTAAGCGCCATTAATCCACCTGCACCAAGACCTTGCAATGCACGAGTTGCAATCAGCTGTTCCATATTTTGTGATGCACCAGCAAGTATTGAACCAAGAAGAAAAGTAACGATCGCAAACTGGAACACAATACGTCGACCATAAATGTCAGAAATTTTTCCATACAGCGGAGTTGATGCTGTTGAAGTCAAAAGGTATGCGGTCACTACCCAGGTGTAATGGTTTAGACCATCAAATTCTTCAACAATGCTTTTCAGGGCAGTTGAAACAATGGTCTGGTCAAGGGCTGCAAGTAACATTCCGGTCATCAGCCCACCCAAAATAACCATAATTTCTTTGTGTGTATGCTCTTTTGCTGATGCATTTATTGGGCTATTGGTAGACATGAAGGTAAGGTTATCGCGTGAAGTCAGTTATTGCCGAACACTTAGTTAAGACCTATCGCAAAGGCGAGGTCGTAGCCCTTAATGATTTGTCCTTAGATGTTGAAGAAGGCACTGTTTTAGGCGTGCTTGGGCCTAATGGTGCTGGCAAAACAACAACTGTGAGAATTCTCGCAACATTGTTAAAACCAGATTCTGGACATGCAACTGTCGCTGGAATTGATGTCATAAAGCATCCAGACAAGGTACGCGAACTCATTGGATTATCAGGACAGTATGCAGCTGTTGATGAAACATTAACAGGCTGGGATAACTTAGTGATGTTTGGTCGTTTGTATCATTTAGGTCGCCAACCATCAATTGATCGCGCAAATGATTTGTTAGAACGTTTTGATTTAACTGAAGCAGCACGTCGACCTATCAAAACATATTCAGGTGGAATGCGTCGCCGTCTTGATTTAGCTGCATCGCTAATTGTTAAACCAAAAATATTGTTTTTGGATGAACCAACAACAGGTTTAGATCCTCGTGGTCGTCAGGATATGTGGGGAGTAATTCAAGAGTTAGTAAAGGGTGGCGTAACGCTGCTGCTAACAACTCAGTATCTGGAAGAAGCTGATCAATTGGCAGATGAGATTGCAGTTATTGATCGCGGAACTGTTATTGCCCGTGGAACATCAGATGCTCTAAAAACACAGGTAGGCGGAGAACGTTTAGAGATTACAGTTGAAATTACAGATGTTGCTGCTGCACAAGAAATTGTTGCTCGTATTAGTGGAAACACCACCCACCTTGATCTTCGGACAATTAGCGCTCCGGTTTCAACTGGGTCAGTTGCACTCATGGCCGCGCTTCGCGCCCTTGATGAAGCAAAGATTCACCCATTAGATATTGGCTTAAAGCGCCCATCTTTAGATGATGTTTTCTTGTCTCTGACAGGACATGTGGCTGAAGAAACTATCCAAGAGACTAAGAAGAAAAAGAGAGGTGGCAAGAAATGAAAAATGCGATGAATGATGCAATGGTGATTACAAAGCGTCAGCTTCTTCAGTTAGCACGTGTGCCCGAACTTCTAGTTTTCTCAACAATTCAGCCCGTGATGTTTGTTTTGCTATTTCGCTTTGTCTTTGGTGGATCCATTGATTCAGGTCAGCCAGGAGGATATGTACAGCTTTTGATGCCCGGAATCTTCGTTCAAACCGTCGCATTTACCTTGGCGTCAACTGCAATTGGTCTTGCTGAAGATATGAAAAAGGGATTGATCGATCGTTTTAGATCTCTTCCAATCTCACGAGGCGCAGTAATCATTGGTCGAACATTTGGAGACGCACTACTTAATATTTTGGTGCTAGTTGTAATGGCAGCTGCTGGTTATGCAGTGGGTTGGCGTCCAACTTCAGGCATCTTGCAAACAACCCTTGCTTTCCTATTTCTCTTTATGTTTGGCTACGCCCTTTCATGGATTGGAATTTTGGTTGGCCTTTCAGTTAAAGAGGCTCGCACTGTCCAAAGTGTTGGATTTTTAGTGACCTTCCCTTTGACCTTTCTATCTAATGCCTTTGCACCAACAACGGGAATGCCACGTGCACTGCAGTACTTTGCTGAATGGAACCCAGTATCAACAATGGTTGCAGCATGCCGCCAATTGTTTGGTCTAAAAAATGAGTTTGGTGCAACAGCAGATTCATGGCCTAGCCAGTACCCACTAGAAACTTCCTTGCTGTACATGGTGCTGCTAATGGTGATCTTTATTCCACTAAGTATTAGAAAGTACAAAAACTTTTCTAGCTAAGTGACTCAAAACTAATGAGTTTTGCCAAGGAAATGTAGGTGAAACTTGGAGTCCCAGTTGGTTCTAATCTCATTGATTGCCTCGCCATCCTGACTCATGGGAAATACGCTGCCTTCGATCTTTCCTCCCAAAAGGGTTAACTGAGCGATTAAATCGCCATTTCTTTTGACATGTTCAAAAACCCCTTCAGGAGATTCGAACTCTTCCAAGACGGTACAGCGTGTTTTTTCTGGATTAAAAAACATGTCATATCTAAGTGTTGATTCTTGTTTTTGAATCTCTGCCATCAATTGCTTGGCAACTAAACAGAACTGCTCTAAATCGCCAGGCTCTATGTGTGGGAAAACCGCCACTGCGCGGAAAGTATTCATGGTTCTCCTTGTAAATTGGGGTAAAGGTATTTACCCTTTGGAAATGTCAGTTTTCTACCCTAAAGCAAGCAAAACTATAGTCGGCCACAAAGCCGTTCGTGAAGCGTTGCGAGATACACAAACCTATTCTTCTGACTTGCAGGGTGATTCTGATGTCCGCGATTACCGCCAATTGCCGCTAGAAGTTGATCCACCAAGGCACCATCTGTACAGAGTCGCACTTGCACCATATTTTGTTAAACCAACTATCGAGTTATTGATTCCACAGTTTCGCGCCCACACAGAAAAATTGATTGCTGATTTCTTTGAAAATGCAGATCCTGAAGTTGGCCAAGACTTAGCTCTTCCGCTGGTTATGAAGAATTTAGGTGTTATCTATAGTCGTCCGCAAGATGTTGATGAATGGATATCGTGGGGACCAGATGTATGGACTGCAGAATCCGAAGTTCGCGATGGAAAAGTGTTACATCGCTATTTGGACGCAATCTACGAAGAGGCCCTGCAAAAGAACATAGATGACATCTGGAGCCAGATTGCTTATCTTGAAATTGATGGACAACAGATATCTGCCGCTGAATTCAGAGGTATTGCAGGTGTAATGCTGGCAGGTGGTCGCGATACTGTTGTAAAACTGTTTGCCGGAATCATGTGGCACTTTGGAAATAAACC
>JBILJK010000065.1:0-5464 GCA_044377285.1 Candidatus Planktophila sp. | reverse complement strand
GATCTAGTGTTAATGCGTGATTCTTTGATGGCGCACCGCGGCGAATTAATTGCTACAGGCTTACTTGAGCGCACAATTCGCACAGTTGCTGCCTTTGGTATTAATCACGCAACCATGGATGTTCGTGAGCATTCAGATGCGCATCACAATGTTTTGAAGCAGATCACTGGCGTGGATGGGTATCTCGCCAAAACACATGATGAAAAGTTTGAACTGCTTACAAAAGTACTAGCTGATACAACAATTTTTGATACATCGGTTTTAGATGCAGCGGGCAAGAAGACGCTGGATACTTTTGTTGCAATCAACGATTTAATTGACCGCTTTGGGCCAGAAGCGATTGAAACCTACATCGTTTCAATGACTAAGGGTGCAGATGATTTAGTTGCAGCTGTAGTTATCGCCCAGCACGCTGGACTAGTTTCATTAAAGGACAAAAAGGCTATTGTCGGATTTGCACCGTTACTTGAAACCGTTGCAGAACTTCGGGCTGCTGGTGAAATTCTTGAAAAGCTTCTCAGTAACCCGGCCTACCGTGCAGTTGTTTCTTTACGCGGTGATGTACAAGAAGTAATGCTTGGGTATTCTGATTCCAATAAGGATGCAGGAATCGCAACCAGCCAATGGGAAATCCATCGTGCACAACGTTCATTGCGCGATGTTGCAATCAAGTACGGTGTCAAACTTCGCTTGTTCCATGGTCGCGGTGGTTCTGTAGGTCGAGGTGGCGGACCAACATATGATGCTTTGATCGCATTGCCCTGGGGTTCAGTTGATGGCCAGATAAAGATGACAGAACAAGGTGAAGTAATTAGCGATAAGTACGCTCTGCCATCACTTGCTCGTGAAAATGTTGAGTTAACCTTGGCAGCATCGTTAGAGGCAACTGTTTTAAATCGTGGCCCACGTCAGACCCCAGCAGAATTAAAGTCGTGGGGCGATTGCATGCAGTTACTTAGCGATGCATCATTTAAGCAATACCGATCTTTAATTGACCAACCAGATTTACCGGCCTACTTTTACGCATCTACTCCAGTAGAACAACTTGGTGATCTGTTCTTGGGTTCACGCCCATCTCGTCGCCCAGATGCTGCAGGTGGGCTGGATTCATTACGCGCAATTCCATGGGTATTTGGATGGACTCAATCACGTCAGATCGTTCCTGGTTGGTTTGGTGTGGGCTCTGGATTAAAAGCTGCACGTGAAGCAGGACATTCTGATCTTTTAGCTCAGATGCTCAAGGATTGGCATTTCTTCACAACATTTATTAGTAATGTTGAAATGACACTTGCAAAGACAGATTTAGTTCTCGCGAAGCGTTATGTAGAAACACTTGTTCCTGCTCATCTGCATCATTTCTTAGATGAGATCCAAGCGGAGTTTGATTTAACTGTTGCAGAGATATTAAAGCTGACAGGTAAAAATGCCTTGCTTGGAAATCAGGAGATTTTGGCTAGAACTTTGCAGGTTCGTGATGCTTATCTTTCACCAATACATTTGTTGCAAATAAATCTGTTAAAACGAGTTCGTGATGCGGGAGAAACTGCAGATCCAGTATTGCGCCGTGCGCTGTTGCTAACAATTAATGGTGTTGCTGCAGGACTTCGTAATACAGGCTGATTTAACTATTGTGGGCCGACTGAGTTGCTTCTAGACCTTTAGTAATTAGTGATTCAACAACATCTGCCCCACGATCAATAAATTCAGCTAAATCTTTCTGCTCAACCTTTGAAAATGCCTTCAAAACAAAGTCTGCAGGATCTTGTTGACCCATAGGGCGACCAATACCTAAACGAACACGATAGTAATCAGGGCCATCAAATGAGGATGTCATTGATTTCAAACCATTGTGGCCGTTATCGCCACCAGCAAACTTGGTACGGATGGCAGCAAAGGGAATATCTAGCTCGTCATGCAAAGCAATTATGTTTGCAGTTTCTACTGAATAGAAATTAGCAAGAGCTTTAATTGGCCCACCAGTTTCATTCATGTAGCTCTTTGATTTTGCAAGAATTATCGAATGTGTTCCAGCATCTAATTTGTATGCTGCGATATCTGTACGGGATTTGTGTGAAGAAAGTTTGATTGAATGGCGACGAGCTAACTCATCGATCACCATCTGGCCGATGTTATGACGTGTGGCAGCGTATTGATCTCCTGGATTACCCAGTCCCACTACCAACCACGTCATAACAACAAAGCCTAAGGGTTAAGCGTCCTTCTTCTCGGCATCTGCAGCAGGTGCTGCAGCATCTGTTGCTACCGGTGCTACTACTTCTTCTACAGCTGCAGTTGACTTCTCAGACAAGTGAACAACGATTGTCTTTGGATCAGACTCGAGTTCAACACCTGCTGGCAATACAACATCTGATGCGTACTTTGAAGAACCTGACATCAAACCTTGGATGTCTACTTCAAGGAAGCTTGGAATAGTTGCTGCATCAACGCGTACATCGATTGTGTTGTTTACATGCTCAAGAATTCCATCACGATCATGCTCACCAACTGTGTGAACAGGAACTGATACAACAACCTTTTCTCCACGACGGACCAAAACTAGGTCAACGTGCTCAAGAATCTGCTTGAGGAAATCGCGAACAATTACCTTTGGAAGAGTTAGTTCGTTCTTGCCATCGATAGTGATGTCCAGAAGAACGTTTGACTGCTTTAGGGCAACGCCGAGTTCCTTTGCAGGAAGTGTGATGTGTAGCGGCTTTTCTCCGTGACCGTAGATAACAGCAGGAACTAAACCATCGCGACGTGCACGACGTGATGCGCCCTTACCAAATTCTGTACGAGTGGTTCCGACGATCTTTACTTCTGCCATTTTCTATCTCCCTGTTAATCCCGGTTCTTCGGTGCGTACACAAAGTTCCAGCAGGAGAAAAATCCCTTACCCGTCGATCACGGAAAGCTATTCGCTACCCTCGCCGGAACAGGTCGAACAGTATCTTTCGGGGCTGCATTGAAGCAAATTGAGGCTTAGGAATGACCATCAAACAGGCTTGTAACTGATCCATCCTCAAAGACTTCGCGTATTGCACGGCCCAGAAGTGGAGCAATTGAAAGCACGGTCAAATTGTCGAACTTCTGATCTTCGGTTATTGGCAGAGTATTTGTGATGACAACTTCTGATGCGCGGCTGTTCTTCAAACGATCAACCGCAGGCCCGCTAAATACGGCGTGAGTTGCAGCGATGATCACATCTGCAGCACCTGCATCAAATAGCGCATCTACCGCCTTTGTAATTGTGCCAGCTGTATCGATCATGTCATCAATAACTACACATGTTTGTCCAACAACATCACCAACAACGCGTCCTGTGATTGATTCATTAGGAACGCGTGGATCACGAGTTTTGTGAATAAATGCGATTGGGCAGCCACCAAGTAGATCTGACCAACGCTCTGCAACGCGAACACGTCCTGAGTCAGGAGAAACAATTGTCAGGCGTGTGCGATCAACTTTGCTGCCAACATAATTAGCAAGCATCGGCAATGCGAACAAGTGATCAACAGGTCCATCAAAGAAACCTTGGATCTGTGAAGTGTGAAGATCAACAGCCATTAAACGATCAGCACCTGCTGTTTTGAAAAGATCAGCTATCAAGCGAGCTGTGATTGGTTCGCGACCACGGCTTTTCTTATCCTGTCGTGCGTAACCATAAAAAGGTGTCACCACTGTGATTCGCTTTGCAGATGCGCGCTTTAACGCATCAATCATGATCAACTGCTCCATGATTTGCTTGTTAACAGGATCGGTATGGCTTTGAATAACAAATGCATCGCAGCCACGAACTGATTCTTCGAAGCGAACAAAAATTTCACCGTTTGCAAAATCATAGGCAGACATTGGTGTTAAAGGAATGCCAAGCTCGGCAGCTACTTCATCAGCTAGTTCGGGAAATCCGCGGCCTGCGAATAGGCGTAATCTCTTTTCAGAAGATAAACGGATCTCGCTCATTTTTTTAGCCCTTCTTCTTACTAGCTTCGGCGGCTTGTGCGGATTTACTTCCTGCGCGCTTGCGCAGTACCCAATCTAATACATTTCTTTGCTTTGCTCGGCCAACACCAATTGCTCCGGCCGGAACATCTTCGGTAATAACTGATCCAGCAGCTGTATATGCACCATCTCCGATTGAGACAGGTGCCACAAGCATTGTGTCGCTGCCAATTCGGACCTGATCGCCCACTGTGGTGTGATGTTTTTCAACACCATCATAATTAACAAAGATTGTTGCTGCGCCAATATTGGTGCCTTCACCGATGGTTGCATCGCCAACATATGACAGATGTGGAACTTTTGATCCATTTCCAACAACTGCATTCTTCATTTCAACAAATGCGCCAGCCTTAGTTGCATCACCTAGCTGTGTTCCTTCTCGCAAATAAGTAAATGGACCGACTGTTGCGCCTTCTCCAATCACAGTTTGTGTGGCAATTGATTCAAGTACCTGAGCGCCCTCTTTAACGACGCAATCGGTCAATGTTGTACGAGGTCCAATGACAGCCCCTGTTGCAATCTTTGTGGATCCAAGAAGGGCGGTACCTGGATGCAGAATGACATCATTAGAGATTTCAACAGTTGCATCAATCCAGGTTGTTGTTGGATCGATAATTGTGACACCTGCGTGCATCCATTGGTCATTGATGCGATCTCTGAGCATTGCTGCGCTCTCGGCCAATTGCACCCGATCATTAACCCCAAGAGTTTCAGTGAAATCATCAATCATGATTGCAGCAATTGATTCACCTGCAGACTTTAAGATTCCAATGACATCAGTTAAATACAGTTCGCCCTGAGCATTTGCCGTTGTTAACTGCCCAATAGAGGCCGCAAGCTTTTCTCCATCAAATGCGTACACACCACTGTTAATTTCATAGACAAACTTTTCATCATCTGTTGCATCTTTTTCTTCCACGATGCGCAAAAGCTCATCACTATCGTCGCGAATGATTCGCCCGTATCCAGTTGGTTCGGGATGTTCGGCAGTTAATACAGATGCAGCAAACTTTCCGGCCACATGAGCTGCAACAAACTGCGCCAATGAATCACCAGATAGAAGTGGTGTGTCCCCCGCCAAAACTAAGACGGTGCCTTTAGGTGCATTGCCTGCGAGCGCTAACTGCGCTGCATGTCCTGTGCCACCGCGGTGTTCCTGGAAAACAGTTGTTGCCTTTGGGGCAATCTGTGCGATGTGTGCTTCAACTTTTTCGCGGCCTGACCCAACAACGATTCGAAGTTCAGTTGGATGTAGTTGATTAACCGCGTGAAGAACATGTCCAAGTAGAGAACGTCCTGCAACGCTGTGAAGAACCTTAGGAGTTGCCGACTTCATACGTGTGCCTTCGCCTGCGGCTAGGACAATCACGGTTTGTACGGTCACAACTGAAGTCTATTGCTTAGGTTTCCCTGATGGCTCCGCCATTCCTAACGGCTTCGCTTGTCGCTCCGCCACCAGGTA
>JBILJK010000064.1:0-5465 GCA_044377285.1 Candidatus Planktophila sp. | reverse complement strand
CACTACCACTAAGGTTTCATTCCATGGCTGAGTTCATTTATACGATGAAGAAGGCGCGTAAAGCGCACGGTGACAAGGTCATCCTTGATGACGTCACGATTATGTTTTATCCCGGTGCCAAGATTGGTGTGGTCGGCCCAAACGGTGCGGGTAAGTCAACAGTTCTGCAGATCATGGCGGGATTGCAGCAGCCATCAAATGGTGAGGCCTACCTGACTCCTGGTTACACAGTGGGCATCTTGTTGCAAGAGCCTCATTTAGATGAGACAAAAAATGTTATTGATAATGTGAAAGAGGGCGTTGCCGAAACTGTTGCGATGCTTGCGCGCTTTGATGAGATCAGCGCCGAAATGGCAAACCCAGATGCTGATTACGACACTTTGCTAGCTGAGATGGGAAATCTGCAGGAGCAGTTAGATCACCGCAATGCATGGGAACTTGATTCACAGTTAGAGCAAGCAATGGATGCACTTCGTTGCCCACCACCTGATGCTGATGTTTCAGTGTTATCAGGTGGAGAAAAACGCCGCGTTGCTTTATGTAAGTTGTTATTGCAGGCCCCAGATTTACTTCTGCTTGATGAGCCTACAAACCACTTAGATGCTGAATCAGTTTTATGGCTTGAACAACACCTTAATAAGTACGTCGGCGCAGTAGTTGCGATCACGCACGATAGATACTTCTTGGACAATGTTGCACAGTGGATTCTTGAGCTAGACCGTGGCCGCGCATATCCATACGAAGGAAATTACTCGACCTATCTTGAAACAAAGGCTGCTCGTCTTAAGGTCGAAGGACAAAAAGATGCAAAACGTGCAAAGCGTTTGGCAGAAGAGCTTGATTGGGTTCGTCAAAATGCAAAGGGTCGGCAGGCAAAATCAAAGGCACGTCTTGCACGATACGAAGAAATGGCTGCCGAAGCAGACAAGATGCGTAAGTTGGACTTTGAAGAGATTCAAATTCCACCTGGCCCACGTCTTGGAAATGTTGTTATTGAAGTTAACAACTTAACAAAGGGCTTCGGAGATCGTGTTCTCATTGAAGATCTTTCATTTACTCTGCCCCGCAACGGAATTGTTGGAATCATTGGTCCAAACGGTGCTGGTAAAACAACGCTGTTTAAGACTTTAATGGGAATGGAAGAGCCAGATTCTGGTGCGGTAAAAATTGGTGAGACTGTAAAAATTTCATATGTTGACCAGAGCCGTGGTGGAATTGATCCAAAGAAATCATTGTGGGAAGTTGTTTCAGATGGGCAGGACTTTATTAAGGTCGGCCAAGTCGAAATGCCTTCACGTGCATATGTCTCATGCTTTGGTTTCAAAGGCCCAGACCAGCAAAAAGCTGCCGGTATTTTGTCAGGTGGAGAACGTAACCGTTTGAACTTGGCGTTAACCCTTAAGCAAGGTGGAAACTTATTACTACTGGATGAGCCAACAAATGATTTAGATGTTGAAACATTGGGATCACTCGAAAATGCTCTGCTGGAATTTCCTGGTTGTGCCGTAGTGATTTCCCACGATCGTTGGTTCTTGGACCGCGTTGCAACGCACATCTTGGCTTACGAAGGTGACGCAAAGTGGTTCTGGTTTGAAGGAAACTTTGAAAGCTATGAAGAAAATAAACGCGAACGATTAGGCGCAGAAGCTTCTCGTCCACATCGTATGACCTATCGAAAGCTAACTCGCTAATGAGATTTCAGAGCAAGCAATATGTCCGTTGGGGCGACCTAGATGCCTTTGGTCACGTAAACAATGCGACCTATTTGGTGTACGCGCAAGAAGCCCGCTACGCATGGTCAAAGATGATTGAAATGGTTGTGGCCAGAGCAGAGGTCGATTTCATCGCACCTATATATGTGGGTGATTTCAACCTTGATATCGAAATTTGGGTCAATAAAATTGGCACATCATCCTTTGGTGTGACCTATGAAATGAAAAATGGGGACGAGCTTGTGGCAGTTGTTAAGACTGTTCAGGTTACTGTTTCCATGGATACCAAAAAGTCACGGCCCCTCAATGATGCGGAGCGCGACTTCCTTAACAAATATCTGGAGAACTAGAGATGGCACAGCTAGCATCACGTGAAGAACGCCCTTGGTGGAGAGACGCAGTTACGTATCAGATCTATCCACGTTCATTTGCCGATGCAAATGGCGATGGTATTGGTGATGTCGAAGGCATTCGTTCACGTCTTCCATATTTAAAGTCTTTGGGTATTGATGCAATTTGGATTTCTCCTTGGTATCCATCACCACAACATGATCATGGCTATGACGTATCTGATTACATGGATATCGAACCTGCCTATGGAACTTTGGCTCAGGCAGAGCAACTGATTAAAGAAACTCATGATTTCGGGATTAAATTCATTGTGGACATCGTCCCTAACCACACATCAAGTGATCACAAGTGGTTTCAACAAGCGCTAGCAGCAAAGCCTGGATCACCAGAACGTGAGCGCTATATGTTCCGTGACGGAAAAGGTAAAAATGGAGATTTGCCACCTAACAACTGGGAAGCTGTTTTTGGCGGACCAGCCTGGGAAAGAGTTATCGAAGCTGATGGAACACCAGGGCAGTGGTACTTACACCTTTTTGCAATTGAACAACCAGATCTGAATTGGGAAAACCAAGAGGTCAAGGATCATCTAGAGGATGTTTTGAAGTTTTGGTTAGACCGCGGTGTTGATGGATTCCGTATCGATGTTGCTCACGGAATGATTAAAGAAGAAGGTCTGCCAGATATTCGCATTGATCCAACTGCATCAATGCTTGGCACAGAGCACAAACCATTTTGGGATCAAGAAGGCGTGCATGATATTTACCGATCATGGCGCAAAATCTTTGATTCATACCCTGGGGATCGCATGGCAGTTGCAGAAGCATGGGTAAGTCCAGCTTCACGCATTGCGCGTTATGTACGCCCAGATGAACTTCAGAACTCATTTAACTTTGAAATGTTAACAACATTGTGGGATGCCAAACAAATTCGCACAAAGATTGATAACTCAATCGAGGCGTTAGCAGAGGTTGGAGCTCCAACTTCGTGGGTATTTAATAACCACGATGTTGTTCGATCAGTTGACCGTCTAGATCTTGGATTAACAAATCACGGCGATTCAACCTTTTCACGTCAAGGTGATCCAAAGAAGTTAAATATCGCTCGTGGAACATTGCGTGCGCGCAGTGCAACATTGATGACACTTGCTTTGCCTGGTGGAACATATTTGTATCAGGGCGAAGAGCTTGCACTGCCTGAAGTTCGTGATCTTCCTGAAGATCGTTTAACTGATCCACGATGGAAGATGAGCGGTTACTTAGATCGTGGTCGCGACGGTTGCCGCGTTCCATTGCCATGGTCAGCTGATCCAAAGGGTGGATTTGGTTTTTCCACAAATGATGCACTGCAGTTAAATGAAACGTGGTTGCCACAATCTTCATGGATGGGAAAGTACGCAGTAGATACACAAGATGGAGTTGAAGGTTCAACACTTACTATGTATCGCGAAGCGCTTGCGATCCGTAAGGCTGAAGCAGGTTTAGGCGATGGCCCGATGGAGTGGATCGAAGCTGGCAAAGATGTCGTTGCATTTGAACGTCCAGGTGATTTTGCCTGCTACATCAACTTTGGTGCAGCAATACAACTGCCAAGTAACAGCCAAATCTTGATTGCAAGTGGTCCCGTAACAGGTCACACCTTGCCAACAGATACCGCTGTTTGGGTTCGTCTGGTTCCTTAATGCCGAACACAGTGGTGCAACATAAGGTCGTAAGGACTCTGGCTGCAGCACAGGTTTTAAGTGGTGTTGGAGTTGCTGGAACCGTTGCTGCTGGATCGCTTCTTGTCTCATCGATCACTGATTCAGAAACGCTAGCGGGCCTGGCACAAACCAGCGCAGTGTTAGGTGCAGCGGCTCTTGCTCTGCCACTTGCACGCTTAACTGCAAAGGGCGGACGTCGTTTAGCGTTATCGGTTGGGTATTTTTCTGGTGTTATTGGTTCAGTTTTAGCGATTCTTGGCGGAGCGCATCGAAGTTTAGTTTTAATGTTGATGGGAACCTTCATGGTTGGCGCAGCATCTGCTGCAGGCTATCAAGCACGCTTTGCAGCTATTGATTTGGCTACTAACGAAACTAGAGCACAACAACTTTCTTTTGTCGTGTGGGGTTCCACTATCGGTGCGGTAACAGGTCCCAACTTAATGGAACCAGCTGGAAACCTGGCAGAGTTTTTTGATTTACCTCGACTTGTTGGTCCATATTTAATTTCTGCAACAACATTGGCTTTAGCTGCAGTGGTGATAACTATCTTCTTGCGACCAGATCCATATCTGCTAGCAAATAAGGATTCAGTAATAAGTAAACAAAAGGGTGCCACTAAAAAGGCGTTAGCCCATATACGCCAGAATCCACGGGCGTTGTTTGCAATTCTGTCGATTGCTATTGGCCATGTCGCAATGGTTTCGGTAATGGTAATGACACCTGTACATATGGCTCATGTAGATGTATCTCTTACGATTATTGGTTTAGTCATTAGTGTTCACGTTCTTGGCATGTATGCATTTTCTCCATTAGTTGGTTCACTCAGTGATCGCCTTGGCAGAGTGCGCGTGATCCAAATCGGCATAGTTACTCTTTTACTTTCCACAATTATTTCAGGCAAAGCAGCTGCAGATGATGCCTATACCTTGGGAATTGGTTTGTTTTTGCTTGGGCTGGGTTGGTCCTGCACGCTGATTGCTGGTTCAGCATATCTTTCTGAAAGCGTTGAAACTGAATTTCGTGCATCCTCCCAAGGCGCAAGTGATCTAGTGATGAATCTTGCAGGAGCCGGCGGGGGAGCATTAGCTGGTGTAATTATTGGAACACTTAGTTATGGGTGGCTCTGCCTGGCTGCAGCTATTCCAGTCGCGCTACTTGGAGTTGCTTCACTTAGACTGCGTTCACATGAGTAATTTCTACGAACAAGTCGGTGGCGAAAAGTTCTTCGCAGATTTGGTGTCCCAGTTTTATGCAGTAGTTGCAGCTGATCCGATCTTGCGTCCAATGTATCCAGAAAACGATTTGCAAGGTGCTGCGCAACGTTTGCAATGGTTTTTAGAACAGTATTGGGGCGGACCTGATACCTACCAGGAAAACCGTGGACACCCTCGTCTTCGTATGCGTCATGCACAATTTTCGATTGATACCGCCGCGCGCGATGCATGGTTGCAGGCAATGCGGACTGCGATTGATGGTGTAGAAATTAATGACAATTTAAAAACAGAGCTGTGGAGTTATTGCGAGATGGCCGCAAACTCCATGGTCAATCAACCTGATTGAGATTGATTTCCAACCTTTAAAATTTCACCATTGCGCAAATACCACAAAGTTCCTTGACCATCTCTAACAGTTGTCACACGCAGTCCAACTTTTTCAACCACACCTTCAACTTCTAAAACAGAGACTGAATCGCCGACACCATA
>JBILJK010000063.1:0-5587 GCA_044377285.1 Candidatus Planktophila sp. | reverse complement strand
CCCTCAAAATATGCATCCACATTTGAACGTGCGTTGTCGGCAAAATCTGCGCGACGTTCAACTGAATGAACCTTGCCGCCCGGACCTGTTGCTCGCAAGAGCGACATTGTTAATGCTCCACTTCCTACGCCTGCTTCTAAAACTCGAGACCCCGGATAAATATCTGCTACACCAATTATCATCGCCGCATCTTTGGGATAAACAATTGTTGCACCGCGCGGCATCGTCAAAACATAATCTGCGAGCAATGGTTTGAATGCAGTGAACTTTAAGCCTGCAGTGGTGCTGACAACCGATCCTTCGGGCATACCAATAAGGTCATCGTGAGTAATCCAACCTTTGTGTGTATGCCATTCTTTTCCGGGGGTAATAGTGAAGCTATACAACTTGCCCTTTGGATCGGTCAATTGAATGCGATCGCCGGCTCCGAAATACCCAAGATTAGACACGGGAGTATCTTAGGCGAAATTAATGCAGCAAGTACGGGTATCTTCAGCCAGGTGAGTAACGAACAGATTTTACGGCTATCGCCAAGTGCGGTGAGCGAGTATGAGAACTGTCCTCAGCAATACAAGTACCGCAAGATTGATAAATTGCCTGAACCACCTTCTTTAGATGCCGAACGCGGCACACTGGTTCACACCGTACTTCAAGACTTGTTTGAGATTCCCGCTGCTGGGAGAACAGTGGAGTCTGCGGTGGATCTATTGCCATCACGCTGGAGCGCTCAATTGGCCGACAAACCAGAACTTGTTGGGATGGTTACAAATGAAAAAGAATGGCTGGATAGAGCTTCGGCATTATTGAGTACTTACTTTACTTTGGAGAATCCAACTACTTTTGAGGCAACCCATCGAGAAATGCACTTAGAAAATGATTTCGATACCAATGTCTATTTGCACGGATATGTCGACCGACTAGATGTCGCATCAACGGGTGAAGTAAGAATTGTTGATTACAAAACTGGCAAAGCCCCAAAACCTGGTTGGGAGGAAAAGTCATTGTTTCAATTGCGTGTATACGCTCTTTTGTATTGGAAGAACAATGGTGTTCTCCCCCGACTTTTGCAGCTTATCTATTTAGGTGATGGAAAATTAGTAAAAAGCAATCCAACTATCGCTGAACTAGAATCGACTGAAAAGGTTCTACGTCGAGTGGCTAAAGACATTTTTATTTCTATTGAAAAGCAGTATTGGCCTGCAAAACCTTCCCGCCTGTGCGATTGGTGTTACTTCAAAAGTATTTGCCCAGCTCACAACAGCTAACTTAGATAGTACGTTTAAATTGCTGCTGCGAAGTTGCTTTTAAGTTCACTTAATTTGGCAAAAGAAATTTGATTCAAAGATTTGATTACCCGAACACGCTCGGACTCATCAATGGACACTAGATGCGGAACGCCAATGAGATAGGCACCGCTTGCTATTGCGGCGCTCATCCCAGTCAGAGAATCTTCAAAAATCAAGCAGTTGGAAATATCTGAACCAGTGATGGTCGCAGCCTTCAAATAACCTTCTGGATGCGGTTTAGTTTCGATGACATCATCTGAACTGATCGAAAAAGGGAAAAGATCATGTCCCAAATTGTCTAAAACTGCATCAACGATGTTTCTTGGGCTTGCTGATACCAATGCGGTTTTAATGCCATGCGACTGCAGTTCACGGACAAGTTCGACCGCCCCGGGCATCGTTGGCGTATTTCCACGCATCCTGGCTACTTGTGTATCAATGAGTGTTTGCGTGAAAAATTGTGGCGATTGTTGTTGTCCGCATTTGTCGTACATGTACTGGCCAACCTTTGAAAGCGGTCCCCCCAAGCAAGCAAGTTGATCTGCTACTAACCACCGATACCCATATGCCGCTGTAACTTCAGTTTCAGACAAAAGCCATTCAGGTTCAGAATCAACCATGAGGCCATCCATATCAAAGAAAACTGCGTCGAAAAAATTGCTCATCTAATGAACTAATTGGCGTTGAAGTACTTGGCTTCAGGATGATGAACAATGATTGCAGAAGTAGATTGTTCTGGATGCAGCTGAAATTCTTCGGACAACTCAACTCCGATTCGCGCAGGATCTAACAATTCGCACAGTTGTACTTGTTGCTCGAGATCAGGGCATGCGGGATATCCAAATGAATAACGCGAACCTCGATAACCCTGATCCAAAATCCCTTGTAGATCAGATGAGTCTTCAGATTTTACTTCCAACTCTTCTCTCATACGGGCGTGCCAATGCTCTGCCAATGCTTCAGTTAATTGCACTGAAAGTCCGTGAAGTTCGAGATACTCACGATAATTGTTGTCAGCAAACAACTTCGCTGAAGCTTCGCTAACCGTAGAGCCCATGGTGACAATATGAAAAGCGACAACATCTGTTTTCCCAGAATCCTTAGCTGCAAAGAAATCACTAATACACAGTCGACGATCTCGACTTTGACGTGGGAAGGTAAAGCGAGTTCGTTCTTTACCCTTGTTCTCGCCTTCGTGATGGAGAATGACTAAATCATTCCCTTCGCTGTAGCAAGGGAAGTAACCGTATACAACAGCGGCATTGAGCCAGCCCTTAGATTGAACTTCATTAATTAGCGCACGCAAACGTGGGCGTCCTTCTTCTTCAACCATAGCTTCATACTCGCCTCGGTTGCCTTTAAGTCCCCATTGACCTACAAAAAGTGCGCGCTCGTCAAGCATTCCTGCGTAATCAGATAACTGAATTCCTTTGATTACGCGCGAACCAAAAAATGGCGGGTATGGAATCGAATTGTCTGAGGCAACATCGCTGCGACGTGAATCGATCGGAGCTTCTTCTGTCTTATTTCTTGTATTTGCAACACGACGCTCACGTAGTGCAGGTAAAGCCGCACCTTCTTCCCCACGCTTTACCGCCATGATCGCATCCATTAAACGTAAACCTTCGAAGGCGTCTCGTGCATAACGAACTTCACCTGGAAACATCGATGCTAGATCTTGTTCGACATAAGCACGAGTTAGAGCGGCTCCACCTAAAACAATTGGCCATTGTTGGTCTAGCCCACGAGCAGTTAGCTCCTGGAGGTTTTCCTTCATGATCACAGTTGATTTAACTAACAAACCACTCATGCCAATCGCGTCAGCATTGCTTTCTGTAGCTCCGTCAATAATCTGATTGATGGTTTGTTTGATACCTATGTTTACAACTCGGTATCCGTTGTTGGTCAAAATAATGTCTACAAGATTCTTTCCAATGTCATGCACATCGCCTCGAACTGTTGCCAAGAGCATTGTTCCGCGTCCGTCATCCCCTGTTTTTTCCATAAATGGTTCGAGCATTGCTACAGCTGTTTTCATTACTTCTGCACTTTGCAACACGAACGGAAGTTGCATTTCACCTTTACCGAAAAGTTCACCAACGATCTTCATACCTTCGAGTAAATGTGAATTAATGATTTCTAGGGGTGGCGTACCCTGAGCCATAGCTGCCTTGAGATCATCATCAAGTCCAACTTTCTCGCCATCAATAATGCGACGTTGTAAGCGGTCAAATAAAGGTAATGCAGCAAGAGCCTCTGCTCGTGCATTCTTACTTGTTGCCAGTTCCACCCCATCAAACATTTGCAGGAACTCTTGCAGCGGATCATATGTACATTCATCACCATCAAAAACTCGACGATCATAAACAAGATCTAGGGCTACCTGCTTTTGTCGCTCATCTATTCGTGCCATAGGTGTGATTTTTGAAGGATGGACAATTGCAGAATCAAGCCCGGCCTGAACGCATTCATGCAAGAAAACTGAGTTGAGAACAACGCGGGCAGCGGGATTTAGACCAAAGGAAACATTGCTCACGCCTAACGTTGTTTGCACATCTGGGAATTCGATTTTAAGTTTTTTGATTGCTTCAATGGTTTCTATTCCATCCTTGCGTGTTTCCTCTTGCCCAGTTGCTATTGGGAAAGTGAGACAGTCAATTAGAATATCACCTATATTCATTCCCCAGTTATCGTGCAAATCATGAATCAGGCGACGAGCGATACGTAACTTCCATTCAGCATCGCGGGCCTGACCATCTTCATCAATAGTCAAAGCAACAACACTTGCGCCGTGCTCTTTTACTAACGGCATAATTTTTGCAAATCGTGACGTTGGGCCATCGCCATCTTCGTAATTGACCGAGTTAATTACGCAACGTCCTCCGAGATGCTCTAATCCTGCCTTCAAAACATTGGGTTCTGTTGAGTCCAACACAATTGGCAAAGTGCTTGCTGTCGCAAATCGTGATGCAATTTGGCTCATGTCAGCTGCACCATCGCGACCAACATAATCAACTGATAGATCCAACATATGTGCGCCGTCGCGAATTTGGTCCCGTGCGATCTCCACGCACTTTTCCCAATCTTCAGCCAGTAGAGCATCTCTGAAAGCTCGAGAACCATTTGCGTTGGTTCGTTCTCCGATAGCTAAATATGTTTTATCCTGTCGAAATGGGACATATTGATATAAAGAGGAAGCGCCGGGATCGAGCGCTGGAGTGCGTTGTAAAATTTTTCGTTTCTCAAGTTTAGAAACAACTGCGGCCAAATGAGCAGGAGTGGTGCCGCAACATCCACCAACCAAGGAAATTCCATAGTCGGTGACGAAACCGTCCAACGCTGTTGCTAATTCGTCAGGTGCTAATGGATATGTCGCACCATTAGGTCCCAGTTGAGGCAATCCAGCGTTAGGCATTACTGATAGCGCAATCTTTGCATTCTTACTCAAGTAACGAAGATGCTCCGACATTTCAGCTGGTCCCGTAGCGCAGTTCAATCCAATGAGATCAACACCCATTGGTTCGAGCGCATTCAATGCGGCTCCAATTTCAGAGCCCATCAACATTGTTCCGGTTGTTTCAACCGTAACTTGAGCAATCAAAACTATGTCAAGTTCTGCTTCGAGAATCGCCTGTCTGCAGCCGTTTACCGCAGCTTTTACCTGCAACAAATCCTGTGAAGTTTCAACCAATAATGCATCACATCTTGAATCAGCTAAACCTTTTGCTGCCGTGTAATAGGCGATCTTTAGATTTTCATACGTTGTATGCCCAAGACTCGGTAACTTAGTTCCGGGTCCAAGTGAACCTAAAACAAATCGAGGTTTGTCAGGTGTAGAAAATGCATCGGCTGCTTCGCGCGCAATTGTGCCACCGGCAAAAGCCAGCTCATAGATTCGATCTTCAATTCCGTAGTCGGCCAAGTTGGACCAGTTGGCGCCAAAGGTATTGGTTTCAATTGCGTCAACTCCAGCAGCAAGATATTCATCATGAACTGATCGAACAATATCTGGACGACTTACGTTAAGAATCTCGTTACAGCCTTCATGATTTTCGAAATCGGCCAGAGAGGGATTGGCGGCTTGAAGCATGGTGCCCATGGCCCCATCGGCGATTACTACCCGCTCAGAAAGGGTACGCCGAAGCAGTCCTTCAGACTTATTCGGCGTGTTCATCTGACGAAGGTTACCGTAAGGTTGCATTCGTGGAGATTCATAACATACCGCTGCTGCGTGATCCAGTGATGGTTATTGCTTTTTCAGGTTGGAATGATGCAGCCGAAGGAGCATCCGGCGCTATCGA
>JBILJK010000062.1:0-5759 GCA_044377285.1 Candidatus Planktophila sp. | reverse complement strand
AGCCTGGAGTTGGGTTTCGCTTAATGACATAGAACTGTTGTCCCCATGTCCACAAGTTTGTTGTTGACCAATAAATTAAAACACCAACTGGAAAGTTAACACCTGTGATTGCAAAAATAACTGGAAATGCATACAACATAATTTTTTGTTGCTGCAACATCATATTGTTTGATGAATCCATCTTTGGCATTCCCTTTGTCATTAATTGACGTTGGGTTGTAAATGTCGTTAATGACATAAATGCAATCAAAATAATTGTTACAAGTTTTACAGTGGTGATATCTGAACCGAGGAAGGTTTGCGAGATTGGTGCACCGAAGAATTCAGCTTGTGCTGCGCTAATTCCATCCTCTGTTGTAAGGACACCTTTTGCATCGATTGGAACCTTTCCGATTCCGTTTAACACAGTAAATAACGCAAAGAAGATTGGGGCTTGAGCCAAGATTGGAAAACATGATGCAAGTGGATTTGTCTTGTGCTCTTTGTAGAGCTTCATCATCTCTTCTGATTGCTTTTGGCGATCATCCTTGTACTTCTTTTGAATCTCCTTCATGTGTGGTTGAAGGGCGGTTAATGCGCGCTGAGATTTAATCTGCTTAACAAAAAGCGGGATTAAAATAATACGAATAATGATCACAAGGCCGATGATTGCAAGTGACCACGAGACACCACTATCGGTTCCAAAGATTGGGGTTAGTAAATTGTGGATTGTAACAATTACCCAAGAAACAGCGATATATAAGGGGTTTAGAATGCTATCCATTAAATAACTACCTTCTCTTTCGGAACTGCATAATCAACACCACCGTGTGACCATGGATTACAACGCAACAAACGCCAGGCGCTCATTGCAATACCTTTGAGTCCGTATGTTTCAATTGCTGTCACAGCATATGAAGAACATGACGGGTAATACTTACAACGTGGCCCAAACATTGGAGAGATCCATTTTTGATACACCTTGATAGGTGCGGTCAACAAATGCCTCACTTTTGATTAGCCTTCTCGGAAAACTTTTTTACGAGTTCGCCGACAATCTTTGTTACTTCGTGTGCAGCATCTGCACTGTGTGCATTATTTAGCGCTCTAACTACCAACAAACCACCAACAGGTAGTTGTGGGTAAACCTCTCGAAATGTATGACGAACTTTGCGAGCGATTCGGTGACGGGTTACAGATCCGCCGACATTTTTACTAATGATCAATCCGGCGCGAGCAGGTTGATCTAGATCAGTTGGGTAGAGGTATCCGACAAAGTTTTGGGTTGAGGATCTCAAGCCACTCTTTGTTGCGCGCGCGAAATCCGCGCTCTCAGTAAGACGTGCGCTTTTTGCAAGCACGGGTATCGGTTATAAACCCTTATGCAGAAAGCTTGGCGCGACCCTTGCCGCGACGAGCAGCAAGTACTGCACGGCCTGCACGGGTTGCCATACGGGCACGGAAGCCATGCTTCTTGGCACGACGACGTGTGTTTGGTTGGAAGGTGCGCTTTGTCATTGAAAACTCCTAATAATGAACTTCTACTACGGGCCAGAAATACGGGGGAAGCAAGGAGGTAACGGTAGAGGTCTGGGGATAAGCGGGTCAAACTGGCCATCGGTGGTGGGGTGCCTTGTCCAGATTGTGGATAACCAGTTGCTTTTTTCCCCAAACCGCTCTACTTTTCACTCCCCCTCCACAGGTAGATAGCTTTGGGAGGGTTTTGCAGGGCTCAACCTGGGGTTTAGACCACAGGCTGTGGATAACCCTGTGGATGAGTTTTTCTATGGAATTGAGGCCCTGATGAGCGTTATAGAAGTTGAACTACCAACGCTGTGGGGACGGGTTATTGAGGAAGTTGCTACTAACGCACCTCAACACCGAGCATTTTTGCAGTTAACAAAACCGTTGGGACTTCTGCACAACGATGATCAAACAACTTTATTGGTTGCAGCCCCTAATCTTTTTGCAAAAGATGTTTTAGAAAGCCGTTTGCGCACAATCGTTAGTGAAGTTTTAACCCGCGAACTTGGATCAACAACAAATATCGCAGTAACTGTTGATGAATCTTTGGAAGTTGTGTCTGCGCCAACCCAAGATGTTGAAGTTGAGTTTGTTGCACCGAAAACCGGCACAGGCCGTGATGATGCACCTGTTTCAAAATCAGCAGACACTTCAACTTTGAACCCTCGTTACATTTTCGAAACTTTTGTTATCGGTGCTTCAAATCGATTTGCACACGCCGCTGCGGTTGCGGTTGCTGAAGCTCCTGCAAAGGCTTACAACCCGCTATTCATTTATGGTGAGTCAGGTTTAGGTAAGACTCACTTGTTACACGCCATTGGTGCATACGCGCAAGAGTTGTACGGAAATGTTCGTGTTAAGTATGTTTCATCAGAAGAGTTCACAAATGACTTTATTAACTCAATTCGCGATGACAAAGCATCTGCTTTCCAACGTCGTTATCGCGACTTGGATATTTTGTTAGTTGATGACATTCAGTTCTTGGAAAATAAAGAGCGCACCCAGGAAGAGTTTTTCCATACCTTTAACACTTTATATAACGCCAACAAACAGATTGTTATCTCAAGTGACCGACCACCAAAGCAGTTAACAACCCTTGAAGATCGTCTCCGTTCACGTTTTGAGTGGGGTTTGATTACAGATATTCAACCGCCTGAATTAGAAACACGTATTGCGATTCTTCGTAAAAAAGCGGCGCAGGATAAATTAAACGCACCTGATGATGTTCTTGAATATATTGCGAGCAAGATTTCGACAAATATCCGCGAACTTGAAGGCGCATTGATCCGTGTTACAGCTTTTGCATCTTTAAATCGCCAAAGTGTTGATCTTTCATTAGCTGAAATTGTTTTAAAAGATTTAATTCCAAACGAAACTAATCCAGAAATAACTGGCGCAACCATCATGGCTCAAACCGCCGCTTACTTCAGTCTGACAATTGATGATTTGTGTGGAACATCCCGTTCGCGAGTATTGGTCAATGCGCGCCAGATCGCGATGTATCTATGCCGAGAGCTCACAGAGCTTTCTTTGCCGAAGATCGGCCAAACATTTGGTGGACGTGACCACACAACGGTTATGCACGCCGATAGAAAGATCCGTCAACTGATGGCTGAGCGCCGTTCGATCTATAACCAGGTCAACGAGCTCACCACCAGAATTAAGCAGCAAGCTAGATAGGCCACGGTTGATTTGGGCTAAATGTCCGAATTGCCACTCTTTACCCCCAGTTGGGGACAAGGTGTGGATAACTGTGGAGAATTAGGGCAATACCGTGGATAACCCCGGTGAGTTAATTGGAAGGAAGGGTGTGGTTGATATGAAGCAGAGTTATACCCACATCTTTCCACCAGTTATTAACAGTTTATACAAAGCCAAACTCCGCACGGAGCAGGGCTTTTATAACTTACCCACAGAAAACCGCTCTAGTTACTACGACTACCTTTATATACATACATCCAGTTACGCGAATAACCTTTCCACACATAATCATGTGAACTACAAGAGTCGAGGATAGATATGAAATTTACAGTCGAGCAATCAGCGTTAACCGATGGGGTTAACTGGGTTTCACGCTCTCTATCAACTCGTCCAATCAAAACCGAACTACTTGGAATAGTTATTGATGCAACCGGCAATGAAGTGTTTTTATCAGCATCTGATCTAGAGACAGCTAGTAAAGCGCATTTCCCAGCAGAGGTAAAAGAGCCAGGCAAGGTTTTAGTGCCAGGAAAACTTCTTGCTGAAATTTCACGCTCCCTACCTAATAAACCAATTACCTTTGTTTTAGATGGCACACGTGTTGCTGTTACAAGTGGCAGCGCAAAATTCACATTGCCAACGTTGTCGGTTGATGAATATCCAAACCTTCCCGAACTACCTGATTCAACAGGAACTGTTTCAAGTGACACATTTGCAACAGCTGTTGCACAAGTTGCTATTGCCGCAGGCCGCGATGATTCACTACCAACCCTTACTGGTGTTCATGTTGAAATTAATGAAGACACGGTTACCTTTGCTGCAACAGATCGCTACCGTTTAGCAGTTCGTGAAATTCAATGGGCACCATCTGCGCCAAACACATCTACAACAGCGTTATTACGCGCTCGCACAATCGCAGATGCCGCTAAATCACTAACAGGTTCTAAAGATGTTTCACTTTCATTCGCACCAAACACCAGCAATGATCGTTTAGCTGGTTTTGCAGGCGACGGTAAAACTATGACATCACGTATGTTGGACGGAACCTTCCCCCCATACCGACACTTACTTCCACAAGAGGTAACAACAACAGCGCTAATTGAAGTAGCAACACTTCTAGATTCTGTTCGCCGTGTTGCATTAGTGACAGATAAGACCGTTCCACTACGTCTTGATTTTGCAAACAACACCCTGTCTCTTGAAGCAGGTGCTGGTGAAGAAGCACAAGCGACTGAAGCAATTGAGATTTTGTTAACTGGTGAAGCGATCTCTATTGCCTTTAACCCAACATTTCTTGCGGATGGTTTAAATGCTGTTGGAACAAAATTTGTTCAAATCTCATTTACCGGTTCAAACAAACCAGCAATTTTGATGGGTAAGAGTGACAAAGATGGCGCAGTAATTGAAAACTACCGCTACCTGTTAATGCCAATGCGTTACGCATCCTAAATTCCGTATTTACAGTAAGGACACCGAGTGCGTATTAACAAGTTGGCTCTAACCAACTTTCGTTCATACAAAACATTAGAACTGGAACTTGAACCTGGTGTAATCACATTTATTGGTGATAACGGATCCGGCAAAACAAATATCGCCGAATCACTTATCTATTTAGCCTTTCTTTCTTCACACCGTGTTGCCAACAACGTCCCGCTAATCTCACTTGGAAACCAACAAGCGATTATCCGCGCAGAGGTACAACGCGAGGATCGAACACTACAAATTGATCTAGAAATCAACGCAAGTAAAGCTAACCGCGCGCGTATTAATGGAAACCCAACACGCAGTCAACGCGAATTATTAGGTGCTATCCAAATAGTTTATTTTTCACCAGAAGATTTAGATCTAGTTCGTGGTGAACCAGGTAATCGTCGCGATTTCCTTGACCGTTTATTAATCACCCGAACCCCGCGCCTAGCAGGGGTTATCGCCGATTATGAGCGTGTGGTTAAACAACGCAACGCATTGTTGAAAACACGAACATCTACAGCGGCACTTGTTCCTTGGAATGAACAACTCATCAAACTAGGTGCCGAATTAACCGCTGAGAGAATTGCTTTAATTGATGTCTTAAACCCATGGGTTGCCAAAAATTACGCAAACCTTAATGAAGTAAAACGAGCATCCATTTCATATAAGTGCAGCACAGAAGGTGTCACTAAAAATGTTAACGACAATATAGTTGCACTAACACAACGTTTAGAAGAGGTTGCATACCAAGAGATCGAACGAGGTGTTTCTTTAATTGGTCCACACCGCGATGACCTACATTTACAAATAGGAGATTTTCCAGCAAAAGGTTATGCAAGCCATGGGGAATCCTGGTCAATGGCGATCTCATTACGGATTGGATCTTTCAACCTTTTAAAATCTGAAGGCTCTTCACCAATTCTTATTTTAGATGATGTTTTTGCTGAACTTGATACATCCCGTAGAATTCAATTAATGTCAGCAACACAATTAGCGGAGCAAACATTTATTACCGCAGCAGTAGAAAGTGATTTACCAGCAGAGTTGTTAACACAAAAGTTTTATGTCACACCGGGTGTTGTTAA
>JBILJK010000061.1:0-5775 GCA_044377285.1 Candidatus Planktophila sp. | reverse complement strand
GATATTCAAAATGCTAATACTTTAATTGTTGAACGCGCAGACAGGTTTGGGCTTTCTCAATTGCACCAGATCCGTGGCCGTGTAGGACGCGGTCGTGAGCGCGCATATGCATATTTCTTATATTCAGCTGATGAGCCACTGTCGGAATTAGCTCATGAACGCTTAACAACAATTGCAACAAATACGGACCTTGGCTCTGGAATGCGCGTTGCATTAAAGGATCTAGAGATCCGTGGGGCTGGAAACTTATTGGGTGGCGAACAATCAGGTCACATTGCTGATGTTGGCTTTGATTTGTACATGCGCATGGTGGGGGAGGCTGTTCAGGAATATAAATCTGGAATCATCGAGACAGAGGAAAAGATTTCAGAATGTAAAGTTGAACTTCCGATCAACGCTCACTTGTCATCGGAGTATGTTCCTGGAGAAAGATTGCGTCTTGATTTGTATCGTCGCTTAGCTGATGTGAAATCTCCAACTGATGTTTCATCGATCGAAGCAGAGTTGCTAGATCGCTTTGGAGAATTACCTGAAGAAGCCAAAGCCCTGCTGGGGGTTGCTGCATTGCGCGCGCAAGCAAAAGCTGTGAAGTTGACCGAAGTTGTCGTTCAGGGCAAATTTCTGCGATTAGCTCCATTGGTATTACCTGAATCTCGTCAGTTACGTTTGACACGTTTATATCCAGGATCGCTCTATAAGGGTGCAGCAAGCACAGTTTTAGTGGCATTACCGAAGGTGGCCTCATGGAATCCGTCTCAGAACGCCCCTGTTGTAGTGGATACTTCTCTTCTGGCCTGGGTCGTCGAGGCCGTTACCCAACTTAGCGAAGTACCGAAAGTGAGCTCACAGTGAAGAAGATTCTTGCAATGATCGTGGCAGCAACGTTGTTATTGACTGGATGTTCACAAGTTGGATCGGCAGCAACAGTTGGTGACACAAAGATTACTCAAGCAACGGTGCAAGGCAGTATTGATTCAATTATTGCTGAACGCGCAAAGGTTGATACAACACAGATGCAGTTAGAAACAGGCGACGCACTTAATCGCGGCCAACTTCGCTTCCATGTGTTCAGCGCTATTTTGCGCGCATTGGGCGTTGAGTTAAAGATTGAAGTAACTAAGGCAGAGATTGATACTCGCCGTGCAAGTATTCTGGAGCAAGTCGGAGGAGAAGCTTCTCTTCCAGCAGCATTAGTTAATGCAGGAATTGCACCAGCAGATTTAGATGCATACATCGAAGTAATTTCTTTGTCAGACAAGATTGGTCAGGCGCTTGTATCAAGCGGTGTAACTGAGGATCAGGTCGGAGCTGAGATTCAAAAGCTGATTATTGCTAAGTCAAAAGAGTTAGGCGTGACAGTCAATCCTCGCTACGGTAAGTGGGATCCAGAAGCAGCAGATATCGTCGCAACTGATCCAGCATCATCCGCCGTAACTCCTTCAGGTAACTAGCACCTCTTCACACACGAAGTAATTGGCGATGCACGGTTCACAACTTCAACGTCTTGTTGAGGTAATGAACACCTTGCGCTCACCTGGTGGTTGTCCATGGGATGCAGAGCAAACACATGAGTCACTTCTTAAATATCTGCTGGAAGAGTCCTATGAGTTTGTAGATGCTGTGCAATCTGGCAACCGTGTTGATATGCGCGAAGAACTTGGCGATGTTTTACTACAGGTTTATTTTCATGCGCGCATGGCAGAAGAACACTCAACAGATCCCTTTTCTATCGAAGATATTGCACAAGGGATTGCAGACAAGCTAATTCGCAGACACCCCCACGTATTTGCTGGAGTCGAAGTTCGAGATTCACAAGAAGTTCTTGAAAATTGGGAAGAGATTAAGAAAAAGGAAAAAGGCCGCACATCACCTCTAGATGGTGTTGCAATGTCACAACCGGCATTGCCGTTGATTGAAAAGTTGTTGTATCGCGCAGAAAAATATGGCGTCGAACTCCCTGTTCCTGATTCGGTAACAATTGCAGGAACAGCAGATGAAGAATCAGTGGGCCGAGCCCTGCTTGCAGTAATCGCGTGGGCACATGCCAACGGGATTGATGCCGAGGCCGCCTTGCGCAAGGAAGCCATGCGGATCGTGCAACAGATTAGCCCCGCTTAACTCACGGTAGGATTGCCTTAGTTAATTAGGTGCCATTTCAGCGTTGAGGTCGGCCACAGTTTTAGAACCCAAGGCTCTAATAAATTTGAGGAGATACGCAATGGCAATCATCGAAGCATTAGCTGCACGTGAAATTTTGGACTCCCGTGGAAATCCAACGGTTGAAGTTGAAATTGAATTAGAAGATGGAACACAGGCACGCGCCGCAGTTCCAAGTGGTGCATCAACTGGAGCTTTTGAAGCCGCAGAACTTCGCGATGGTGGCAAGCGTTATCTTGGTAAAGGGGTTGAAAAAGCAGTTGCATTTGTTAATGATGAAATTGGGCCCGAGATCATTGGTTTTGATTCACAAGATCAGCGTCTAATTGATGCAGCGATGATTGCCCTTGATGGAACAAAGAACAAATCACGTCTTGGAGCAAATGCAATTCTTGGCGCCTCATTGGCTGTTGCTAAAGCATCTGCTGAATCAGCAGATCTTTCATTGTTCCGCTACTTAGGTGGACCAAACGCACATGTGCTGCCAGTTCCAATGATGAACATTCTTAATGGTGGCGCACACGCAGATACCAACGTTGATATTCAAGAATTTATGATTGCGCCAATTGGTGCACCAACATTCCGCGAATCTGTTCGCTGGGGCGCCGAGATCTATCACGCATTAAAGGCTGTTCTAAAAAAGCGCGGACTCGCAACATCTGTTGGCGATGAGGGTGGCTTTGCTCCTAACCTAGATAGCAACCGCGCAGCCCTTGATTTAATTCTTGAAGCAATCGAAGCTGCAGGGTTCAAGCCAGGCTCTGAAATCGCACTTGCAATGGATGTTGCCGCAACTGAATTCCACGAAAACGGCAAGTACAAGTTTGAAGGAGCTCTAAAGTCGTCTGATGAAATGATTGCGTATTACACATCCCTAGTTGATGCCTACCCAATCGTTTCAATTGAAGATCCACTTAATGAAGAGGACTGGTCTGGTTGGACCGAGATGACTAAAGTTCTCGGCTCACGCATCCAGATCGTTGGAGATGATTTGTTTGTTACTAATCCAGAGCGCCTTGCAAAGGGAATCGCTGAAAACACAGCAAACGCGCTATTGGTCAAGGTAAATCAGATTGGAACTTTGACAGAGACAATCGATGCGGTTGAAATGGCACACCGTGCTGATTACCGCAGCATGATGAGTCATCGTTCAGGTGAAACTGAAGACACAACAATTGCTGATTTGGCTGTTGCTCTTAATTGCGGTCAGATCAAGACAGGTGCTCCAGCGCGAACAGAACGCGTTGCAAAGTACAACCAACTTCTTCGAATTGAAGAAGAACTAGCTGAGGGTGGACGTTACGCAGGTCGTGACGCATTTCCACGTTTCAAGGCGTAAGAATTAGCGATGGCACGTCGTCAACTTCGGTTTACTCGTCGACGTACCTCTAATCGTGTTTTAGCGCTCTCAGTAATTTTCTTCATTCTTGCATTAACTATCGCTCCACCTGTGAAGCATTACTTCACACAGCGAGCACAGATAAATGCTTTGAAGTCGCAGCTTTCTGCAGATAATTCTGCTTTGCAGAAAGCTCGCCAAGAGTTATTGCTGTGGCAAGATCCTGAATACATCAAATCTCAGGCACGCGAACGTCTGCATTTTGTTTTGCCAGGTGAGCGTCAATACATCGTGACTGATGATTCAACGACAGATTCCAACAACACGCCTACAAAGATTGCTAGCGCACTAACCGATGGACAACCTTGGTATGCACGATTAATTGCATCGATTAGTGAGACTGGCAATTAATGCGCGAAGTAACACAATCCGATCTTGATTGCATTCAAACTCAATTAGGTCGCACACCTCGTGATGTTCATGCGATCGCATATCGCTGTCCATGTGGAAAGCCTGCAGTAGTCGAAACTCCACCTAGGCTTGAAGATGGCACACCATTTCCCACTTTTTACTACGCCACTTGCCCTCGGTTAACAGCTGTTATTTCAACCCTCGAAACAACTGGGTTAATGGGCGAGATGAATGATCGACTTGAAACTGATGCCGAACTTGCAGGGGCTTATCGCGCAGCACATGATGATTACATCGCATCGCGATCTGCATTAGGTATTGATGTACCTGAAGTTGAAGATGTGTCAGCAGGTGGAATGCCTAACCGAGTCAAATGTTTACATTCACTAGTTGCTCATTCTCTTGCAGCAGGTCCTGATGTAAACCCACTAGGTGATGAAGCGTTAGCAAAGTTGCCTGAATGGTGGAAGAACAACCCATGCGAGTAGCAGCAATAGATTGCGGTACTAACTCCATTCGACTTCTGATTGCCGATATTGACGGCAGCAATTTCCGCGAAGTTGTGCGCGACATGGAAATTGTTCGATTAGGACAAGGCGTGGACCAAACAGGACAGTTTCACCCAGATGCAATCACGCGCACACTTGCAGCAGTTGATAAGTTTGCAGCAGAGATCGCAAAGCGCGGGGTCGAAAAGATTAGATTTTGTGCAACCAGTGCCACCCGTGATGCCACAAACCGCCACTTGTTTGTTGATGGCGTGCGCGATCGATTAGGTATTGAACCTGAAGTAATCAGTGGTGATGAAGAAGCAGCGCTGTCATTTGCTGGAGCAATCCAAGATCTAGATCCTTCCGAAGGTCCATTTCTTGTCGTTGATATAGGTGGGGGATCTACAGAATTTGTATTTGGAACTACAACAGTAGAAGCGGCTCGCAGTGTGAATATCGGCTGTGTTCGCATGAGCGAACGCCACTTTGCCAATGACCCTGCAACAACAGAACAAGTCGAACTAGCTCGCACAGACATTCATGCAGCAATTGCTGAAGCAGCAGCTGAAGTTCCGATTACACAGGCAAAAACATTAGTTGCTGTGGCTGGTACAGCAACAACAGTTGCAGCAGCTGCATTAGAGCTGACTGAATATGATCGCTACGCAATCCATTTATCTCGAATTTCAGCACAACAAGTTCATGATGCATCGACCATGTTTTTAACAAGCAATCGTGAATATCGTTTATCACTTGGCTATATGCACCCTGGCCGAGTTGATGTGATTGCTGCTGGCTCGCTGGTGCTTTCAGAGATTATGAAAGCAACAGGTGCCACACAGTTTGTTGCATCAGAATCAGATATTTTAGATGGAATGGCTCGTTCGCTTGTCCACGGTTAAATCTCTACCGTTACTTGATGAAGAAATAATTGCCTGTCACAAATGTCCACGACTGGTGCAATGGCGTGAAGAAGTTGCGGTAGTTAAACGTAAGTCATATGACGATCAAACATATTGGGGGAAAGCGATACCAGGGTTTGGATCAGCTAAACCAAAGTTATTGATTGTTGGTTTAGCACCAGGTGCACATGGTGCTAACAGAACTGGTCGAATCTTTACTGGTGATTCATCAGGGGATTGGCTATATGGAGCATTGCACAAAATCGGTATCGCAAAGATTGCTACAAGCACTTCAATAGATGATGGTCAAAAGTTAAAAGACACCAGAATCATCTGCGTTGTTAGATGCGCACCCCCTGATAACAAACCGCTCATTGAAGAACGAGATATGTGTTCACCATTTTTTGTACGTGATCTTGAACTTTCGATGGCCACAACGAAAGCCATTATCGGGCTGGGATCATTTGCATGGGAT
>JBILJK010000060.1:0-5794 GCA_044377285.1 Candidatus Planktophila sp. | reverse complement strand
ATTTCTTGGTAGTGCGCGCATCACTATTGTCAGGATTATCATTTATTGCAGGAATAATTGCTGTAAGCATTGTTGGTTCTTCGAATAGGACTGTTGTTCTGATTATTCTTTCTATTAGCTTCACTGTCGCAGGCCTTGGCTCATCATTCCTAGGGCCATCGATGATGAACGCTGCAAATACCCGTTCTAAGTTCCCTTCTAGCGTTGTCATTGGCCAAATTGGGGTTATAAACATAGTTCTAGTCTTTGTGATGCGCTGGGTGATTGCTTGGACAGCTCAGGCGACTTCACTTGCAATCGCACTGTGTATTCCTGCATTAATGTTGCTAGCAGTACCTTATTTTTCTAAGATTTTTAAGAACGCTTAAACCATACAGTTGCTAGCGGTGGTATTCGCACCGAAGCCATCTGAGATTGGCTGACCACAACCTGTTCATTATGAACACCGCTTCCACCGTATATAGGATCATCGGTATTGAGTACTTCTATCCATGTGCCGGCTGAAGGAAATGGCAATTGATAACTTTCATGAGGTACGGGCGAAAAGTTTGTAACACTGACAAGTGGTGTCGCGTGATCATCCCAGCGAGTAAATGCAACAACATTTGCCGCGCCATCATTATTAACTAACCAGCTAAAGCCCTCGGGAGTTGTATCTCTTTCCCAAAGCGCAGCGGTTTGTTTGTAGATTGAATTGAGGTCAGAGATAACACGTTGAACACCTTGATGTTCGGCATACTCAGTTAAGTGCCACTGCAATCCTGCACTTTCGCTCCATTCATCATTTTGCGCAAACTCACTACCCATAAACAACAACTTCTTGCCAGGGTGAGCCCACATAAATCCATACAGCGCCCGTAATGTTGAAACTTTTTGCCAACGATCTCCGGGAAATTTATTGACCAGCTGGCCCTTGCCATGAACAACTTCATCATGAGACAACGGCAGCATGAAGTTTTCACTCCATGCGTAGAGAATTGAGAAAGTCAATTCATTATGGTGATACACGCGGTGAATTGGTTCGTGCTGCAAGTACTGCAAAGTGTCATGCATCCAACCCATGTTCCACTTAAAGCCAAATCCAAGTCCACCACCTGATGTATCTGCAGTTACCCCTGACCACGCTGTTGATTCTTCAGCAATCATCATGATTCCGGGGTGTGTTTTATATGCGGTGGATGTTGCTTCTTGCAGTAGTTGTACAGCTTCAAGATTTTCACGACCACCATTGATATTTGGAAGCCATTGACCTTCTTCACGCGAATAATCTAAGTACAACATTGATGCAACAGCATCTACCCGCAATCCATCTATGTGATATTCGGTAAGCCAGTACAAGGCACTTGCAACTAAGAAGTTGCGAACTTCATTTCGGCCAAAGTTAAAGATAAGTGTGCCCCAGTCTGGATGTTCTCCAAGTCGAGGATCTGCATGCTCATACAGTGCTGTCCCATCAAACTTTGCTAGCGCCCATTCATCTTTGGGGAAATGCGCAGGAACCCAATCCAAGATCACGCCGATTCCTGCACTATGAAGGGCATCGACCAGGAATTTAAATTCATCCGGTGATCCAAAACGAGATGTTGGGGTAAAAAATGATGTGACTTGATATCCCCACGATGGACCGTATGGATGTTCGGTTACAGGCAAAAATTCAACATGTGTAAACCCTTGTTGCTGTACATAGTCGACTAGTTCAGTTGCTAGTTCGCGATAACTCAGACCCAGTTTCCACGAACCTAGATGAACTTCGTACACAGATACAGCAGATCGCCATGATTGAAACTGCGAACGCTTTTCAATCCAGGCAGCATCGTTCCATTCATATGAAGACTCTTCTACGACAGATGCAGTTAACGGTGGAATCTCAGTTGCTCGCGCCATTGGATCTGCGTGATCCACCCAACGACCATCGATCCCGCAAACGGCAAACTTGTACTTGGTACCTGCAGAAATATCAGCAACAAAGATTTCCCAAATGCCAGATGATCCAATTCGAAACATTTGGTGTGTGTTGCGATCCCAGTAATTGTGGTCTCCGATTAGGGAAACTGCATGTGCGTTTGGTGCCCACACTGAAAAAGAAGTACCCAGCAATGTGCCAGATTCATCTCGCTTTACCTGTGCACCAAGTGCTTTCCACAGTTGCTCGTGACGACCTTCACCAATCAAATACAAATCTAATTCACCTAAGGAAGAATGAGGATTTAGGTATGAAGCAGCCATGACTTCGCTTTTGTGGCTTTTGGCAAATAGCTTTGAGAAAAAATCCATTTCTAAATCTTTACTTGCACAATATGTGCAACCTTGCCCACGGGACGAGTGGGGTTGAGCGAAACAAAGGTATGGGGATTCCATGTCATCGAAGCTCCATCGAGCAAATCCTTGACTTCAAAATCTTGGGTAGCAATACCGAGTGCGGCCATGTTCCAGTGCACCGTTGTTCCTTGGGCAAAACTTGGATCTAAATTAACAACTACCAACACCAAATCTTTACCTTCACGCTTTGAATACGCAATGATCGCATCGGAATCGGTGTCGTGAAAAACTAGATTGCGTAACCGTTGCAATGCAGGGTGTGCTTTACGAATTGAGTTCAGTTGCGTTACAAATGGAGCAAGAGTTAAGCCCTTCTTGGCCGCCCCATCCCAATCACGTACCTTAATTTCATATTTTTCCGAGTCCATGTACTCCTCGCCGCCTTCTTTAAAGGCGCGATGTTCATACAATTCATACCCTGCATACATTCCCCATGAAGGAGTAAGTGTTGATGCCAACACTGCGCGCAGTGCAAACATTGCAGGGTTGCCGCTTTGAAGGTGAAAAGGATTGATATCTGGAGTATTTACCCAGAAGTTTGGCCTAAAGAAAGCACTTGTTGTCTGCGCAACCTCACGGCCGTAATCCATTAATTCAAATTTACTTGTACGCCAGGTGAAGTATGTATAGGACTGATGGAAACCAGCTTTTCCAAGAGAATGCATCATTGCGGGGCGGGTGAAAGCTTCGGCTAGAAAAACAACCTCAGGAGATTCACTATAAATAATTGCTAGTAAGTCCTGCCAGAAGTGAACTGGCTTAGTGTGTGGGTTATCTACACGGAAGATCTTTACACCCTTTGAAACCCAGAAACGAATGATTCTAAGGACCTCATTGCGAATACCTTCGTAATCATCATCAAAGTTAATTGGATAAATATCCTGATATTTCTTTGGTGGATTTTCAGCATATGCAATCGTTCCATCAGCACGTTTGTTGAACCATTCAGGGTTTGTCTGCACCCATGGATGATCTGGCGATGTTTGCAAAGCAAGGTCTATTGCAATTTCGAGTCCTTGCTTGCCTGCAGCTTTTACAAAATCTTCAAAATCTTTGATGGTTCCAAGTGCGGGATTGATCGCATCGTGACCACCATCTGCATTACCGATGGCCCATGGCACGCCACAATCATCTGCTGCCGCAGCTAGTGAGTTGTTTTTCCCTTTGCGATGCGAATAACCAATTGGGTGCACCGGAGGCAGATACAAGACATCAAAGCCCATCGCAGCAACACCAGGTAAACGTTTGGTAGCTGTGGCAAATGTTCCGCTAATGATGCTGCCATCAGAGTTCTTGATTGCGCCTTCGCTACGAGGGAAGAATTCATACCAAGAACCCACTAAAGCACGATCGCGATCAGCGCGAACCGGATACTTATCTGATTCCCCATTTATAGTGCGATATTGAGATGTGCTTGCTGCCTTTATGACAAAATAAAAATCACCATCGGTTGGAACAGTAAATGTTCCTTCATAACGATCTGTGCCAGGCCATGATTCTGACAATTGCTGGCAATCGACCATCTTATTCTTAGCATTAAACAAACAAACTTCTGCTGTCAGTGTTTCATGACCTTCGATAGTGATGGTTGCACCAACAGAAATTGTTTCTCCAGCAATGGCTTTAACAGGAACAAATTCTCCCCCGAAGAAAACCGCGGGGGAGATATCTGTGATTGGAATTCTAGATATCAACCTGAGCCTTCTGTATTGCCAGCATCTGCAGCTGAGACATCATGAATACGATACTTATTCATAGCCTTTGTGACAATGCTTTGCTTGATATCACCTTGGTTACAGAGTTGCTGCAACACAGCAACAGCGATGGATTCTGCGTCAACATTGAAGTGACGACGAAGCGCCCCGCGTGTATCAGACAAGCCGAAGCCATCTGTACCGAGTGAGTAGAAAGGCTGTTGGACCCAAGGAGAGATTTGATCTTGAACTGCACGCATGTAATCGCTGACTGCAATAACCGGACCCTTGGCACCGTCAAGTTTCTTGGTGACATAGGCGGTGCGCTTATCATTTGGATTGAGCAGATTGTGTCGATCTGTTTCAAGTCCATCACGACGAAGTTCATTCCATGACGTTACAGACCAGACTGAAGCCTTGACGCCCCAATCATCTGCAAGAAGTTGCTGCGCCTTGATCGCCCAGTTAACTCCTACGCCCGATGCCAATATCTGCGCGCTCTTCTTGCGTGATTTTGGTGCTGGTGAGTACAAGTAGATTCCCTTCAGTAAGCCATCAACATCGAGGTTTTCTGGCTCAGCAGGGTGCACATAAGGCTCGTTGTAAACAGTTAGATAGTAATAAACATTTTCGCTATTTTCGCCATACATGCGACGCAGACCGTCTTTCACAATGTGTCCAAGTTCAAATGCAAATGCCGGATCGTAAGCAACGACAGCTGGGTTAGTAGCTGCAAGCAGAAGTGAGTGACCATCTTCATGTTGCAAACCTTCACCGTTAAGTGTTGTGCGACCAGCTGTTGCACCAACTACAAAACCTCGAACCAATTGATCTGCCGCAGCCCAGAAACCGTCGCCTGTGCGCTGGAAACCAAACATTGAATAGAAGATGTAGATAGGAATCATTGGTTCATCATGTGTTGAGTATGAAGAACCAACAGCGGTGAAGGAAGCAACAGATCCTGCTTCATTGATACCTTCATGCAAAATTACACCTGAAGTTGATTCTTTGTAGGACAACATCAATTCGCGGTCAACAGCTGTGTACTTCTGTCCATGTGGTGAATAAATTTTCATTGATGGGAACAAGGAATCCATACCGAATGTGCGTGCTTCATCAGGAATGATCGGAACAATGCGTGCGCCCAGTCCAGGATCCTTAACCAGATCCTTGAGCATGCGGACAAAGGCCATTGTTGTAGCAATTTCTTGATGACCTGAACCACGCTTGACTGATTCATAAACAGAATCATCAGGCATTGTTAGTGGTCGTGAGTGGGTGCGACGACGTGGAATAGATCCGCCTAATTCAGCGCGACGTTCGGCAACATACTTTGCCTCTGGAGAATCTGCTGCTGGCATGTAATAAGGAGGTAAGTACTTATCCAGCTTAGAATCAGGAATATCCAAATGCAATGTGTCGCGGAATTTTTGAATATCTTCCAGAGTCATCTTCTTCATCTGGTGCGTTGAGTTGCGACCTTCAAAGTGTGAGCCAAGTGTCCAGCCCTTAACTGTCTTAGCCAAAATAACTGTTGGACGGCCATTCTTGGCAGTTGCCGCTGTGTAGGCAGCAAAGAGCTTCTTATAGTCATGTCCGCCACGCTTTAGATTCCAGATTTGATCATCAGACCAATTAGCAACCATTGCAGCGGTGCGAGGATCGCGACCGAAGAAATTATCACGAACATACTTTCCAGATTCGGCCTTAAATGTTTGGTAATCGCCATCCAGGGTTTCATTCATTAACTTAACAAGCGCGCCTTCGCGATCTTGAGCTAA
>JBILJK010000059.1:0-5961 GCA_044377285.1 Candidatus Planktophila sp. | reverse complement strand
AGATGCACCACGCACATATCTTGGCAAAACAAAGAACGCGCAAGAAGCACACGAGGCGATTCGTCCAGCAGGTGATGTATTTAAGACACCTGGTGAGTTAGCACCAGAACTTTCTCGTGATGAGTTTGCAATGTATGACTTAATCTGGAAGCGCACCGTTGCATCGCAAATGGCTGATGCTAAGAAAATGCAGATGCGCGTTGATTTTGATGCGACTACAAATGATGGAAAGAAAACAATTTTCCGTGCTAACGGTTCTGTAATCACATTTCCGGGCTTCTTGGCTGCATACGATGACATTGTTAGTGAAGAAAATAAGGATGAAGAGTCCGAGGACAAGCGCTTACCTGCAATGACAGTGGGCCAAGCAGTAAAAGTCACCGAGTACACCTGCGAAGGCCATGAAACTAAGCCACCTGCCAGATACACCGAACCAACACTTGTTAAGAAGTTAGAAGAACTAGGTATTGGTCGCCCATCTACATTTGCATCAATTATTCAAACAATTCAAGATCGTGGATATGTGTACAAGCGTGGTCGCGCATTAGTGCCGACTTTCCTCGCTTTTTCAGTGACAGGGCTGCTTGAAACGCACTTTACAAAGCTAGTTGATTACGAATTCACAGCCAGCATGGAAGAGGATTTGGACAAGATCGCAGCCGGTGAAGCAGGCCGTGTTGATTGGCTGCGTGACTTCTTCTATGGAGTTGACGGACAACCAGGCCTAAACGAACTGTCAGCAGACCTTGGTGTGATTGACGCACGCGCAACAAACACCATGAACCTGTCCCCTGAAATTGAAATTCGAGTTGGCCGCTATGGCGCTTACCTGCAAGAAAATAAAGAGGGCGAAGAACGCAAGCTGGCAAATATTCCAGAAAACTTAGCACCAGATGAATTAACACTTGCTAAAGCAATTGAATTATTAGCTGCCCCATCTGGTGAGCGCGAACTAGGAATTGATCCAGCAACCAATCTGCCGATTATTGCAAAGAGTGGTCGCTTTGGCCCATACATCACCGAAGTTTTACCAGAGCTACCAGTGGAACTAACTGCATCCGGTAAGAAGAAAAAGAAAAAGGCAGATGCACCAAAGGCAAAGACAGCCAGCCTGCTGTCAACAATGACTTTAGATACCGTTACATATGAAGACGCGCTGCAACTTCTGTCATTGCCTCGCACACTTGGCACCAACAGCGCAGGCGATGACATCACTGTGCAAAATGGTCGTTACGGCCCATATCTAAAGGCAGGTGTTGATTCACGAACACTGACATCTGAAGAACAACTGTTCACAATGACCTTGGATGAAGCGTTAGAGATTTACTCAAAGCCAAAGGAACGTCGTCGTGGAGTTGCAAAGCCTCCAGTAAAAGAGCTTGGTATTGATCCAACATCACAAAAGCCGCTAATCATTAAAGATGGTCGCTTTGGTATGTATGTAACCGATGGCGAAACAAATGCAACCTTGCGCCGTGGCGATACTGCAGAAGGAATGACATTAGATCGTGGGCTAGAACTACTTGCAGGTCGCCGTGCCTGGGAAGCAGAGAACGGCCCATCACCGAAGAAGGCACGTAAAAAGGCAGCTGCGAAGCCTAAAAAGGGCGACACCGCACCGACTCTTACAAAGAACGTTGTTAAAAAAGCAGGAGCCAAAAAGGCTGCAAAGAAAGCAGCATCAGGTAAAGCAAAGAAAAAAGCTGATTAATTCACTGACTTAACGTAGGACTCAAGCACGCTTAACGCAGACCTACACTTTCCTAATTGTGCCCTTGTCTTGGAAACAGAACTTTCAGGATCTTCTACTGCATCACTTAATCCATCAGTAGCGACGTTAAGTGCCGCAAGTTTTTCTTTAAATCTATCAAAATACTTATCTGGTGGATTTAAGACCTCGAGTTGTGCAATATTAAACTCAAGTTCAACAAGGTTTCCTAACATTCGAAGCATTCCACCCTTGTTCACAACAGATTCGAAATCAGAAAAATCTTTGCGCATATCTGAGATATGTCCTAAAGCCGAAACTCTAAATTCAGTTGGTGACATTGGAGTAGGTGTGGGTGAAGCCGACGCGGAAGCCGAAGCGGAAGCAGACGGTTCATTGGTTGCTGAATTGGTAACCGTTGGTGTTGGTGAAGGCGTCGCTTCATTACTTGGTGATTGCGTAACCGCCGGAGTTGGCGAAGCAGATTCAGTGCCTGAGGATTTATCAGTTGTAGAAGAATCTGTATTTCCACCAAGTGCACTGAAAAATGCCATCAGTACAACAAAAGTTGCTATCCGTCGCAGCGCTTTCTTTCCTTTACCTTCACCAGGTCGCCCAGTTGCAAATTGCCACAGCTGTTTTATTTTTGACTCACCAGAAGGAGAGGCGGAGTTAATGACCTTGTGGGTCGGTGATTCTGACAAAACATTGACGGTACGTCGTTTGTTTGTCCATACCTTGCCGTCCCAATATCTTTCGGTGTCTACCAAATCAGGATCTGGATACCACCCAGCCACAAAAGTACTCGGGCCCTGATCAGCCATTTAAATAACCACCTTCTATTAGTAGGCTCTAACCTTAAGACATAGTCCAACCGATGCCATTATTAATACGTGGCCAAAAGGAGTCAGAGGTGAAGAAACCCGCCGGCTGGTACCCAGACGAGACTAATTCTTCCCGTGTGCGATATTGGAATGGAAAGCTCTGGACTGATATTTATGCTGATTCAGTCAGTGGTGAGGTAATAGAAAACGACCTCTTTGATACATTCGCAGAAAATATTGGTAAGGCAATCCGAGGCACAGGTGTAACGCCAGGGATGGTTGCTGTTTCTGTAAAAGAGATGCTGTTAAAAGCAAACAAATTAGATTCACCGAAATTTATTTGCATGGCTGGCAAATCTAGTAAGGGCAAGTACATACTTGTGTACAGCAAAGAGATAGTTTTGCTAGAAGTCGGATTTAAAGCTCCAAAGTTACAAACTTTCTCATTGGCAGGAATCGACTCTTTTGAGTACGCATACTCAAAGATGTTTCTTCGCTACCCCAACCTACGACGAGAAGAATTTTCACCGGTAATTTATGATGACTTTCAGATTATTTGTGAGCAAACAAGTATAAATTCTTTTGCTGAGTCAGCACTTGGTTCATACATCGGCAAAGTTACTCCAGAAGGATACCTGGAAAGAAGTACTAGACAAGATAAAGTTTTTGCATCAGCCAAGGGTTCAACAATAGAAATTTGGTCAAAGAGAATTCGCTGTGGAAATCAGGAGTATGTAGTCGATGAGTTTGTTGAAGCTCAGGTTTATCAAGATGGCGAAATACAAATAACACAGCGTCCTACGTTAACTCGTATGGCTGCTGGATCGATACTTCCAGGAACCGCTTTAATTCCTGGACTTGCCTTTCAAAAGAAAAAGAAAAATGATTTGCGCGAGACAGTTTTTACGGTCAGCGGCATCGATTGGAGCCTGAGTGTGGAGATAAGCCCCAATCAAGTAACCACGGCACGTTCAATAGCAACACAAATAAATCAGTCCGCTAAGAAGATTTCAAAGACAACCCCGTTGATTGCAACCGAAGTGAGCCCACCAACAGCCGGATCAAAGGTAGATCAGCTGACTAAATTAGAATCCTTGCGGTCATCCGGGGCAATTTCTGAGGATGAGTTCGCGCTCTTAAAATCCCAGATCCTTCAATAAACCTCACTTTTCAGCAATCCAAAAATGGTCTGAGTAACTACTTCATGCCCGGGGAAATAACTTTTATTCCTAGTAATTGTGCATTTGCTGCCATCTGTTTGTCATAGGTGATTAACCCTTGAATACTTCCTTCAAGACTCATGACAGTTGCAACATGAATTGCATCTAGGGTTCGCAAAGTAATCTCAGAAGAGAAATTTTCTGCGGCCAATAGAATCGCATCGCTAATTGGCATAAAGTTAATTCTTTCTAACTCATGAGTTACTTCACTTACTTTAGTAGGTGCTAATCGGGCTACAGTTCTGCGGACTTCAACCCTGGAAACCCTGGAGGAAATTGATTGCGAAGCAAGAACTCGCAATAGCTCGGGTCTTTCTTTTTCGTCAAATATGGTTTTTAGAATTGCGGAGCTGTCTAAGTACCAACTCAATAGCGTTCCTCTGCTCGCAACTCCAGAAGAACATCGGTAGAACTCTTATTTCCTTTTATCTTTATAGGGTTTGTTGTTGGTCGCCAATCTGGGTTTACTGCAGGTGTAATCAATCCAGATTCTATATATTCTTGGTACAGAGACTTTTTAATTGGAACTAGACGTGCAACAGGAACTCCATGTTCGGTTATCTCAACAACAACCCCATTTTTAACTTGATCTAAAATCTGTGATGCAGATTGACGTAGTTCGCGGACACCACATGTTGTGCGAAGTGAATTGATTACCTCACTCTTTGCCGCAATCTTTTTCTTAGCTGCAGTCTTTTTAGTTTGGCCAGATTTCTTTGCCACCACTTTCTTAGGCTTTTGTGCCGCTGTCGTCATATTACAAAGGTAGCACATTAATATAATTGTGCTACATCAATAAATACTCTTAAATAGTGCCTTTGCGGCCTCTTTAAGCCCAGTTCATGCGCCCGATAGACTTCGGCCATGGCTAAGACGCTCCCAACCCCTGCCGCACCTGCGCAGGATGTAACTCGTGGTGTCTTGGCAATCAAACCCTTCCGCAAGCTCTGGAACTCGATGCTGTTTTCATCCCTTGGCGACTGGCTTGGTCTCCTGGCAACAACTGCAATGGCCCAACAACTATCAGGTGGTGACTACGCAACAGCAAACTTTGCAATCGCAGGTGTTTTCATCGCACGCTTACTACCTGCAGTCTTTCTTGGCCCACTTGCAGGTGTAATCGCCGACAAATTAGATCGCCGCAAATTAATGGTCAATTGCGACATCTTGCGCGCTGGGCTTTATATCTCAATTCCAATCGCAAACAATTACTTCTGGTTATATACCGCAACAATTTTGGTGGAATGCATAACTCTGTTTTGGTCACCAGCTAAGGAAGCGTCAGTCCCTAACTTGGTTCCGCGCGAACGATTAGAAAACGCCAACCAAGTTACTTTGCTAGCCGCATATGGCACAGCGCCAATCGCTGCTTTGTTATTCACCTTCCTTTCTTTGTTCACATCAGCGATCAATGCAGCCTTCGGAATTAACTCGACCGCAATTGATCTTGCACTGTATGTAAACGCACTGTCATTTGCCTTCGCCGCATTTACCATCTGGGGATTACGCGAAATTCCAAAAGGTGCAGCTGAAAAACATTCAGCAGATTCAGGAATTCTTAAATCCTTACACGAAGGATGGAAAGCGGTATCTGGCAGCAAAATTATTCGCGGCCTTATCGTTGGAATGGTTGGCGCGTTTGTTGCAGCTGGCGCAGTTATTGGTCTAGCCCGAACATTTGTTGGTGATCTTGGCGGCGGAGAAGCTGCATATGGTGTTTTATTCGGCGCTGTCTTTACGGGCTTGGCCGCCGGAATCGCATTTGGCCCTAAAGTCTTTGCACAGTTTTCTCGTCGCCGTTTATTTGGCGCATCGCTAGCCACATCAGGTTTATTCCTGGTCGGACTGGCTGCAATCCCTAACCTTGTTTTAGCGGTCTTTATCGTGATAATCCTTGGTGCATTTAGCGGAATAACCTGGGTAACAGGCTTCACGATGCTGGGTATGGAGGTCGCCGATGATGTGCGCGGCCGCACCTTTGCCTTCGTTCAAAGCCTGATCCGCGTGGTTTTGGTGGGCGTCCTTGCCATCGCACCATTAATCGCAGCATCTATTGGCCAGCACAGCATCAAATTTCAAAACACCGAAATTAGTTATAACGGCGCAGCGGTAACAATTTTGATAGCAGGATTAATCGCATCATTAATCGGACTTATTTCATATAAGCAGATGAAAGATCGCCCAAATGTTTCGTTGTGGTCTGACATTA
>JBILJK010000008.1:0-20833 GCA_044377285.1 Candidatus Planktophila sp. | reverse complement strand
CAGGGGATTGGTCTGCAACTCGATTAGTGGCACGTAAAGCAGGCAAGAGGTAAGTTTCGCCCATGACAACAATTGGACAAGCAGCCCCTGATTTCACAATTCCAAATCAGCACGGAGAAGCAGTTTCTCTATCATCATTTAAAGGAAGCAAAAGTGTTTTGCTGATGTTTTATCCTTTCTCATTTACTGGAACATGTACCGGTGAATTATGTGCACTTCGTGATGATCTTTCCTCATTCCAAAATGATGATGTGCAGGTTTTAGCTATCTCATGTGATTCACCATTTACGCAGCGGGTATTTGCAGAGCAAGAGAATTATCAATTTCCAGTACTGTCAGATTTCTGGCCACATGGCGCAGTTGCACAGACATATGGTGTTTTTGAAGAGTCAAAGGGTTGTGCACTTCGCGGCAGCTTCTTGATAGACAAAGAAGGAATTCTTCGTTGGGAAGTAAAGAATGGTTGGGCAGCACGTGAAAATGCAGATTACAAGGCTGCTATCGCTGCTCTATAAGCGTGATTTAGGAAATTGCGGGCTCGTAAGTTAAGATTTAGGTCTGCAATATCGGGTGCTTAGCTCAGTGGTAGAGCGTCTCGTTTACACCGAGAATGTCGGGGGTTCGAAACCCTCAGCGCCCACGTACGTGAAAGGACTGGGTGGAACTCATTTTTTCAACAATCAAAAAGTGGCGTTTTTCAAGTAATTCCCTTACTACTTTAAACGATGTTTCTAAGGGTAAGCGCACAGTTAAGAGCAAGACTTTACAATTTTATTCTGCCAATCGTAATGTCGGTAACTATTTGCCAGTCCTAGCAATCCATCAAATGCTTGATAAAGAGCTAGATGTATGGAGTATTCATACATCACCCGTTGACTGGGAATTTGTTCACAAAAACTACGATCAAGTAATAGTTGGTGGCGCAGGATTATTGCACTCAGTCTTTACAAAGTTTTGGGTGGATCTTGAAAAGAATTGCAAACTACCAATAATTATTTGGGGCATTGGGGTTTGCTTACCAGATAATGATTCTGTTAAAGGCGTGCCTAAAGAAATTGTTCAATCTGTCTTTTCTAGAGCTGTTTATGCCAATGTTCGAGATGAGTTAACGCGAGATTTTTATCAACTAGCAGCTGACACTTCGATTACTGCTTGTCCAACCTTGGTTCATGTAGCCAATAATTTTAAAGTAGCGGCTAAGAATAGTTCTGGGAAAGAGATTTTGCATAGTTCGCATGTGGATTTAGAGCCAACATCAACTACCCCGGAAATTAAGCAAATTATTGAAGCTGCAGGATTTAATTACCACTTTACAGAAAACATCGAAACCAATGAATATCCCTTAAAGAAAATTTTGAATATGTATCAAAAATCTGACTTTGTGGTAACCACTCGCTTGCATGGCGCAATAATTGCGTATGCCTTCAAACGCCCATACATAGCGATCTCATATGATCCAAAGATTGCCGCCTTTCATAAACTATATGGGGGTGGGGTCTGCATTACTGATGTCAATCAATTAGCGGCCACTCTTGGCAGCGATCAATTTAAACTCCTCAGTGGATATGAGAAAGAATTGGCAAAGGTTAAGCAGTTCGGGCTCACAATGAAAGGACATTTAGAGTAAAGATTCTTTGGCAAGTAATTCTCCAATCCGCATCGTGGGCCTTTTCTGCACATATTTGGCTTTCACAACAGGGCTGAACTAAACTTAACCCACACTTACATAAGCGGTCAGGAGAAAATGACGATGAAGGCATCTCCAAGCGACCAGCGTTCAATTTTAGATATTCAGCGTTTTGATCAGCAGGCAACTTCACTTCGCCACAAAGCTGCAAATCTTCCAGAGCACGCAGAATTAGCCAGTACAACAGTTAAATCAAACAATGCTCGGGATTTACGTATTGCGGCAGAAACTGAGTTAAGTGATGTTAAACGCGAACTACTGCGCGCTGAAGGCGATGTAGAGCAAATCGTTATGCGCATAACACGTGATGAGGCCCGACTGATCAGTGGCAATGCTTCACCGAAAGAGCTGGAACAACTGCAACATGAAGTTGGAACCTTGGGTGCTAGACGGGCCGAGCTTGAAGAGGTTGAACTCGAAATTATGATGCGCGTAGATGCCATCAATGAGCGAATCACAACTTTAAAGGCAGAAGAGGCTGAACATGCTGCTGTTATTGCAGATCTGGAAATCCGAAAAGAAAATGCGATGGCCAGTATCAACAATGAGTTAGAGGCAATTGTTAAGGATCGTAGCGAAACTTTGAAGAGCATTGAAAAAGCTTTAGTCGATCTGTATGAAAAGATCCGTGACACCACGGGAGGGGCAGGTGCAGCAGCCCTTGTTGCAGGAGCTTGTACCGGTTGCAATCTTTCGATCAATACCGTCGAGCTAAAACGTGTTGCCGATTTAGCCGAGGATGAAGTTGTGCGCTGTGAAGAGTGCCGTTGCATCTTGGTTCGCGGAGTTTAAATGGCTCGCCATTTTCATTTAACCGCCGATGGTGGCTCTAGAGGTAATCCAGGACCTGCTGGGTATGGATCTGTAATTACAGAAAACGGGAAAATCATTGCTGAGCTATATGACTTCATTGGTGTTGCAACAAACAATGTTGCCGAATACAGCGGTCTTATTGCGGGCCTTACAGCCATAAATGAAATCGATTCAGCTGCAACAGTTGATGTAAAGATGGATAGCAAATTAGTAGTCGAACAAATGTCTGGACGTTGGCAGATTAAACATGCAGATATGCGAGTTCTAGCCCAATCTGCTCGCTCTGCTCACAATCCATCATTGGTCTCATACTCATGGATTCCGCGCGATGAAAATTCACACGCTGATCGCTTAGCCAATAAGGCTCTGGATCAACAAGCAGGTGGCGGAGAAGTGATTCAGGTTCAGCAGAATTATTTAACCGAGCGATTGTTGTCTACCGAAAAAGCAACAACGATCTATTTGATTCGACATGGTGAAACAGTATTGACCCCTTTTAAAAAGTTTTCTGGTGACGGACCACTTGATCCTGTGTTAACAGAAACTGGATTAGCTCAAGCAGAAAAAGTTGCAGCTGCTGTTGCGCTGTTGAATCCTGAGGTAATCATCGCTTCTCCTCTAAAGCGCACAACTCAAACCGCTGAGGCAATTTCGCGCACAACAGGCCTGCCTATTATTTTTGAAGAAACCTGGATTGAGTGCTCCTTTGGTATTTGGGATGGCCTATCAATCGATGAGGTTAAAGAAAAGTATCCAGCTGATTATCAATCCTGGATTTCATCAACTGGTTTTGCTCCTTCACAAGGAGAGTCATATGACAATGTTGCATTGCGAATAGATGCAGCACTTAATCAGATTGCAGCTGAATATCCAGGACAGCGAGTTGTTGTCGTTTCGCATAATGGAGCCATTAAATCTGCTGCAAAGGTTGTTGTAGGAGCACCTGCTGAAAGTATTTTCCATATTGATATCTCACCGTGCTCGATTACTACAGTAAGTATTTGGCCTAGTGATGGTTTACGTGCATTACGCAGTCTTAATGAACAGGCACACCTGTACTAAGCGATACTGGAAAGCCAGAGTTTTGCCATAACTTGATGACCAAACGATGTCGGGTGAATCCCATCTTCTGCAATCGCAGTTATGGGCATTATTCTTGCAAGCTCATTTAAATGTTGATCAAACGGCACTAGCACTCCACCAAATTCACGTACCAGGTCATGAACAACTTCGATTTTTGGATCAAGATCTTCACGCCAAGTTTTCATCTCCTCGCGAACATGAAGTAAAAAAGGCTCGCACAAAACAAACTGCGGATTGATAGCTTCTCTAGTCAGCGTTAGTAACCGGTGATATCGATCTCGGAATTCCTCAACACTTGTGGAATCGTTGTCATCATAACGACGCCAGGTGTCATTGATTCCAATAGCTATTGAAAGAATTGTAGGACGATGATTTAAAACATCTTGTTGCCATCGCATCTCAAGATCAATTAAGCGATGCCCACTCGTTCCGACATTAATCAGGGGATCTTTTAGAACTCTGGAAAGTGAAATTTCTCTAACATAGCCATCTCCAAAAGGTTGTTCTATCTCGCGTCCACAATCCGTAACGCTGTCTCCGATAAAAACTACAGTCACGAAGCACTCCTTAGCTTTGAAGTTCAGCCATTAACTCGTTAATAGGACCCTCTATTTGATCTCCAAAGAGATTTTTTCGGTGTGCCTCGAGTTGATCTTTTAGTTGAGCCAACTGCTCAACCTGTTCAACAGAACCAAAGATACATCTTTTGTCGTTATTGAAATCGCACAACTTCAAGATGCTGCCTAAACCTTGGAGCACTTGGCCACCAATCAAATACTTTTCCAACCATTTCTCTATCTCCGCGATCATCTCGGGACGAGAAAAATCTGATGAGACAAGGTATCCATGGTTATCAATGATCTCTTGTCCAGCGTCAATGAATACCTGCCCTGATTTCTCAAGTTCTCCAGCGCGCCAGAGACCAACCCCTTTGCGGAAAACCTGTCGTAAGTCAGGAGCAGGATCTCCACCAACAGCACTTCCCATGCTCGTCCTCATAAATTTACGAAGTGCTAGTCGATCATTCTCATTATGAATCAAATGCACGAGAGCTTTCTCCCATGATTGATCTGGGTTATAAGCCGAAGAATCCCACAAGTATTCTCCAATTGTAAAAAGTGGAATCTGCGACATTTCAAATTGAAGCATTGGATTAGAAAGCAAGCCAGCTGAATACTTATGCAATCCAACTTCACGTCCTCGAATGGGTCCGATGTAGAGATTTTTCTGCAGGCCGCCATCATTGACAGGGTAATTATCCCAGTACATTGGTGGTCGCAGAGTTGTGCGCTCGAAAATAACAGCATCCGATATATCCAAGTATTCTGAAATGATCGAACGACCGGTCCACATCAAGTTGATGCGAGAATATAACTGACTGCCAATCTCTTTTAGGTAAGGTTCATTTCCCCTGCCTGAATAATGCATCGGACACACAGTGAGCGATACCTCTGAATCTAATGCAACTAATTTTGACCAGACGCGATTTGTAAAGTCTGCGTGGGCGGCCGCAGTTGAAAGGTATCTATCTATATCTTCCTGATGTTGAAGTTCCCAGGCGATGTCATCCCACAGTAACCCAAAGTGTCGTGCCCCTAAATCAAAAAGTTGTTTGTAGCGGGTTATCACAGCATCGACGTCATTTTCATCACTGTATTGAACTGATAAACCTGGAGACACACAGGTGACTATTTCAATTGCATTGAGACGACCAATCTTGATCAACTCTTCAGTAGTGTTGAGAAACTCTGATTGAAAAGGTTGACGCCAATTAAATCTCTGCCATGGGACATCTTTTGGAGCCAAGAAGTAGGTGTTCATATTGAAGTCACCAAAATTCTTTAGGCCACGAATACGTTGTTCGTGGGACCAAGGTTTGCCATAGAAACCTTCAACAACGCCACGCACTGCGAAATCTGGCCCAAGATCTATGGAGATTTCTCCAACTTGTTCTTTTGAAAAAGCTAGAAGATGATTGAGGGCATATCTTAATGAATGATCAAGAGCTATACCTATTGTCGCATTAATTCCTTTGGAGGATTTGGTGGCTCGAAGAGTGTAACCCTCTAACTTTAAAGGTCGTGCTGCTACTACTTTAATTTCAAAATCAACCGGAAACTGATGTGTTTTCAAGTACTCATCGGCAATTGATTGTTGAAATGTATTTTGGGTTTGAATAGCCACTAAATATTCACTTTCTGTGCTGCGCCATTGAGATTTTTTAAAAAGTTGTCTGGTGTTTCTGTGAAGAATCTTTGAGCCGCTTGAATTACGGACCCATACACTGGCGCAACATTGAGAACTGATATTGATGCTAAAGGCAGGAAGGATTTTAACTCTGTTTCAAATGCATTATCAAAAATTGCATTATTCGCAGTATGTAATCCTCCAGCGCGTACGATGGGAATTGAACCAGACCTAAAATCTAGTTGATTGACGACACCATAGATATCTAAGGCATGCTGTTTTGCCACTTGCGAAACAATCTTTATCGCTTCGATATCACCTCTACTGCATAGATCAAAAATAAGTGGAGCAATTGATTCATTGGGATCGATTCGATCTCTAGCTATCGCAATGAAAAATGCCTTTGTGTCTTGAAAGCCCATAAATTGAACAAACTCCGTGTATAACGCAGTGCGAGGTTGAATGCCATGGAAGGATCTGGCAATACTTTCTAAGGCCAGAGAAATCAATTGTCCTGCGCCACCGCCTTCTCCCAAATCCATACCCATAGTTTGAACTGTTCGAACTCCATCGCGGCCGGCACTTTTTCCTCCCGTTCCTGCGATTGATACACAACCAATCCCGCTTGGGGCTCCTGCAAAGAGTGCAGCAAATGAGTCATTAATCAGCGTGCAACGCCCTTGTAAGCCAAGCTCTTGGATCACCGGAATAAAAAGGTTCTGATCTTCCTCCCAATCAATTCCCGCGAGGGCAAAAGTTGAATCTACGATATCTTCGCGCTGAACTTGGGCTGAGCGCAGGGCAGCTCCAATGATTTCATCTAAACTTTTTTGAACCGATCCAATTCCTGAACGCTCCCAATTGGCCCCACCGTTGGCAGCTGTTCCAAGAATGTTTCCTTGCAAATCTACGATGCAGGCATGAGTCTTCGTTCCGCCACCATCAACTCCTAGAAAAACTTCACGCATTGAAAACCCCAATCATTCCGGCATTCTCTTTACGTAAATCTGCCCAAAGTTCTCGAGCCTGCGAAATATCGGGACCAATTGGATTTGTAATCAATGCACGGAGAGCACACTCTTCTTCTCCATGAACGGCTGCTTCAATTGTAAGCAATTCGAAATCTTTGACAGAGCGCACAAGGGCATCGATGTCGCCACGCATTCCAGATGTTTTAATCGACTTAGCGCCATCCGAGGTAATCACTGCAGGTAGCTCCATCACAGCATCATCTGGAAAACCTGGCACTGCACCATTATTAAGGGTATTTACAATATGTGTTGTTCCAGCATTTGTATGAATGTCCGCCATTAATTCAGCTGCAGAGTCGCTGTAGTATGCACCGCCTCGCTGCATGAGCTCTTCTGGCTTAGTAATCAATGTTTCATCCTTAAACTTTTCAATCAAAATTTCTTCAATCTTCATTACCTCGCTTGCGCGAGTCGGGTTTTTAGTTTGATATTCAATCCACTCTTTTTCAGAGTAGTAATACAGCAGATAGTAATTTGGAATGGCTTGGAGCATATCGATCGAACTTTGAGTCCATGCAGGGGAGTCTCCAGGCTTAGTTTTATCAATTGTGAGCCCACGAAAGGCTTTTATCGCATCAATGCTTCGATCTTTGCCATTTACCTCCACCCCACGAATCCATGACAAGTGATTCAATCCAATGTAGTCAAAGCTCACTTCGTCCGGAGAAACCCCCATGGCTCCTGCAACTTCAATTCGCGTGTTCCAGGGAACATTACATAAACCAATTGTTCTAAGTTGTGGAACCTCCTGAAGAATAGTTTGAGTAATTAGACCAGCTGGATTTGTAAAGTTCAGCAGAATTGCATGAGGAGCTTCCTCAACTATTGCGCGCGCGACCTGGAGTGCAACAGGAATGGTTCGAAGCGCCTTAGCGAAGCCTCCTACCCCAACCGTTTCCTGGCCAACCAAACCATATTTGCGACCTAGCAGTTCATCGCGATGACGTGCAGCTTGGGTGCCCACGCGGAATTGGCTCACAACAAAAGTAGAATCTCGAACTCCCATACGTAAATCAGTGCCAAACTCAACTTCAATATCAAGTTTGGCAGCAGCAATCATTCTTTTCGCAAAGGCTGCAATGATTTCTAGCTTGGGAAGTTCAATATCAATCAAATGAATGTGAGTGATAGGTAAGCGAGAATGCCTTTTGATAACTCCATCGATTAATTCTGGAGTGTATGTGGACCCTCCTCCAATTACTGCTAATTTCATTAAAACGACTCAGCTATTGGGCGACCTGAGGACTTGTGCATTTCTTGAAATACGATGTCACGACTTGCCGATGTTGCAATACTCAGTGCGCCAACAAGAATTCCAGTGTCACCCAGGGTAGAAACTTCAATTGAGGGAGGAAAGGGAACAATAGAACTTACTAATTTCATAATTGGTTCGATAAAAAATGTGGCTTGCCGTCCGATTCCGCCCGAGAGAACAACAAGTTCGACATCTGTAACAGCTGAAATAGCTGAGATATACAAGGCGATTCGTTCTGCTTCAATATGGATAACTTCTTTCGCAAGGGGATCGCCATCTTTGGCAGCCTTCAAAATGTCTACGGTTGAATATGGCTCAGAAAGAATGGATGCTTTATACTTCTTAGCTAGAGAACGAGCTATGACGGCAACTCGATCTCCAGAAGGATTAGTTGCATCTCGATGACTATCCAGTGGATCACCAAAGGGCACATAAAAAATTTCACCAGCCGCGCCGCGATGACCTCGATGAATTTTTCCATCAAGTACTAACCCTGAACCCAAACCAGAGCCAACTGAGAGAACTGCAAAGTTTTTAACATCTTTGCCATGGCCGGCCGTCTGCTCAGCAACCGTCACTAAGTTAATGTCATTTTCGACAGTAGGTGTGATACCAAACTCACTTTCAATGAGCTGAGAAAGATTGACACCATCTAGCGTAGAGATAGTTCCCGCGATGGAAACAACTCCAGTGTTTTGGTCGATTACACCTGGAGTTCCCACAACGATGGAAGCGACATCCCTTAGGGAATATCCAGACTCCTGAAGTGCTTGTTTTACTGCTGCATGCATGACGGTCATCAAATCCTTAAGCTTCAAGGATTTAACGGGCACGGAAGCCTTGGCAAGCATTTTTTCATTGAGATCTCCAACAGCGGCTCGAATGAAACGAGAACCAATATCAATACCAAGTGAAACTTTGAGATCACTAACAGCTTCAAATACCGAACGAGCACGTTTCGGGTCCTCAGCTCCGGGGGTATATTCCTGAATTAAACCTATTTCAACCAGTGATCGCAAAATATCTGCAGTTGTTGGTCGCGACAGGCCAATATGGCGAGCAATTTCGGCGGCATGCAAAGCACCATTGCGCCGCAATGCTTCTAGGACTCGACGCTCATTTAACTCTCTGATGAGGGATGGAACCGCAGGCGTTACATTAGAAATCATTTATCCCTTAACTCCAGTCAGAGTTACACCCTCGAGGAATACTCGTTGTGAGAAGAAGAAAATTACAATAGCAGGCAACATGAATAAAACCGAGGCTGTCATCATGAGATTTGTCTCGGTGTGATGGTCGCCCTTAAATGAGTTCAATCCTATTCCTAATGTGTATAGGTCAGGGTTTTCAGCCAAGTACAAGAGTGGTCCGAAAAAGTCATTCCATGAGCCCAAGAAAGCAAACAAAGCGATCGCAGAAATTGCGGGTTTCGCCAGTGGGATAACAATTCGCATCATAAGTTTAAATTCAGTACAGCCATCAATTCTTGCTGCATCTGAAATCTCATCTGGAATTGAAGTGAAGAACTGGCGAAGTAGGAAAATTGAAAAAGCGCTTGCAAAAAAGCTCGGGACAATCATGGGCAGGAAAGAAGGAATCCAGCCAAGCTTAGCGAACATGATGTAAACAGGAATTTGGGTAACTTGGCCGGGAAGCATCATGGTTCCAAGAATCACGATAAAGGTTGTATGACGCCCACGCCACTGCAAACGCGATAAAACATATGCTGCTGGAACACTTGAAATCACGGTTCCAATTGTTCCCATAACTGAGATAAATAAAGTATTAAGAGTCCACTTTAAAAATGGAACTGTAGTAAAGACCTCAACATAGTTACTCCAAATAAATGGCGACGGCCAGAATGAACGAGTTTCAGCCTGACCACCTGTCATGAAAGAGATAATTACAACCATGTATAGTGGAAATGCAAAGATTAGTGACATCACAATTAGAGCCGAATGATCTCCAGCGGATTGCAAAAAATCTTTCATGCGCTTCTTGCGACGGAGTAGAATTGCTTCTTCGTCAATTCTTTTGATTTGATCTACAGTCAAATGGCTCATTTGAATAGGCTCCCGTTTGGATAATGGACCCATCGCTTTTGAGTCTTCAAAATAATCAGCGTTGATACAAGAGTTATCAATAGAAGGAACCACGCAAGCGCCGATGCGTATCCCATTTCGTAAGTTTTGAAAGCCATTTCATAAATATGTGTAGCGTAAAAATACATCGCTTTTGAATAGTCATTAACTTGACCAGAAGCTACGAATGCTTGTGTGAAGTATTGGAATGAACCAATTACACCGGTAACACCTGAGAAGAAAATTACTGGAGTTAAAAGTGGAAGAGTTATGTATCTAAATGATTGCCAAGTAGATGCACCTTCAAGTTCAGCGGCCTCATATAGAGATTTAGGAACATCTAACAATCCAGCCAAGAAGATAATCATGGTGTCGCCAATACCCCAAAGTCCCAAGAGGATCAAAGCCCATTTAGACCAGTTCGGATCAAGGAACCAATACGGTGGATTTTCAATACCAATAGTTTCTAAAGTCCTATTGATTGGACCGTAAATTGGGTTAAAGACAAATGTAAACACGATGGTTGCAGCAACTGCGGGAACCATTGAAGGAAGAAAGAAGAGAGTTCTATAGATCTTGCTGCCATGCTTTGGGCGAGTTAGTAACCATGCCGTAAAAATGGCAAAGCAGATACGTAATGGAATACTTATAACTGAGATCCAGATAGTGTTTTTGATGGCTTTCATGAAATCTTCATCTTCAAAGAACATGCGTCGGTAGTTATCTAAGCCGATGAACTCTGGAGGATTTATGATATTAAATTTTGTAAATGACTGATAAAAGCTTGAAATCATAGGATAAGCGGTAAAGAGAATTAATCCTGAAAGCCAAGGAAGCAAACACAAAAAGATGAATATATATGGCACCTTTAATTTTTTACGTGGTGGGGCAACCACCCGCTTCTGTTTGAAGCGGGTGGTTGCTCTTACTCCCTCGATTGACATTTAGTTAGTGATACGCCTTAGTCTGTTTGATTTCGGGCGATTATTTGATCAATCTTCTCTGCAGCATCTGCTAGCGCGCTCTTGAGGTCGCCAATTGCACCGTCCTGCCAAGCCGCCATAAGAGTTGCGAGAATATCCTCATCTTTGTGCTCACCAGTATTTGGTAGCAAGTGGTACACAGATTTTGGATTAGATTGGATTGCATAGAATGGCTCATACCAACTTGGAAGACCTGTTGGCTTAGCTAAGGCACTCTTCAATGGTGACGGAGCGCCACCAACCTTGTCGTATTGGTATGAAAGTGTTGTATCAGTTGCTAGACCCTTAAGTACGATCCATGCACCCTTTACATTCTTTGATGTCTTTGAGATACCAGCTAATGGGTACCCAACAACACCTGAGCCGCCATGAGTGGCAGTCACTGATGAATCTGTTGGGAATCCTGTAACACCCATGTTGACCTTCGAGCACTTATCTGCGAGCGCCCAGTCATCACCAGTGCAATATAAAGTGGCCATCCAGTTTGCATCCATCTTCATTGCGACACGTCCGGTAATGAAGTCATGCTTTGTTCCCCATTCACCACCACGAGATGCGGTGAACTTTGTAAGAGCTTTTGTGCCCTTGTTAAAGTCGCCACCGCCATAAACATCAGCGATGAACTTCTTTTGCCAAGTAAGCATCTTTACCCATCGTGGATCTGTTCCCAATGCTGAGGATCCATTGGCGTTGTACCAGCGAGCTCCAAAAGCTTGACCCAGCCACATTGATTCCATTCCCCAGCCGTAGTAGCCAGACTTTGGAACAAAACCTGCACGGGTAATGTTTCCATCTTTATCAAAAGTAGTTAACTTCTTTGAATATTCCATAAGTTCTGCTGTTGTCTTTGGTGGGTTCTTGTATCCCGCCTCAGCCAAGAGATCTTTGTTATAGAAGAATCCAAAGACCTCTGTGCCTGGCATTGGTAGCGCACAACGAACTTTTCCAGAAACTGTTGCTGAAACCGCAGAGGCCTTAAATGTTGTCGTCAGGTTTACGCCTGAAGTACGACTTGAAATCATCGTGTTGAGAGGAAGCCAAATACCTTCACCACCACCACAGAACCATCCCAAGTTACCATTTCCATTTGAGATTGAAATATCTGGACCATCAGATTTGTTGGCTACGATTGCCTTCATCGATGTTGCCATGTCTATTCCAGTTTTTAGAACGATATCGAGCTGGGGATTGGCTTTTTGAATTCGAGCAATGGCAGCTTTCCATTCAGCAACCTGCCAAGCGCGGGTATGTGGTGTCCACACAGTTACGGTGTTTGAGGCTGCTGATGCGGAACTGGAGACCGCAACTGAACCGCTCAAAACTAGCACCGCGACTGTGAGTGAAGCGAAGAAGCTTTTCTTCATTGATTTACTCCTGTCACAATAACTTTTGGTAGATCCACAAGTAGCCCACGCCATTGTGTTAGGAAACCTACCGCTTTGTGTTAGGTTACCTTACAGAAGATTTCAGGATGGTCAAGGGCCTTGGAGGGGGATTTATGAAAGGGCGTGTCGCGGGAGTTCTTGTGCTTTCGGGTCTCTTAGTCGCGTCAACAATTGCCCTTGATCGGCGAGAACCGAACCTTCCCTCCTTGAATGGCTCCCTTATCTACCATCGATACTCAGAGTACGGAGCGTGGGATGCCACGATGTGGCTCCTTGACCTCCCAACTGGAGAGCTAACTCAAGTTGGTGCTGATTGGAAGGGCATAGTCTCGCCCATCAATGCACATTTTTCTGCCGATGCTCAGACAATCACCTTTATGGGAAGCCAAGCAGGTTTAAGTGAGAATGAATGGGATGTTTTTACCTCCCGCTGGCAGAACGGCCAATGGCAAGAGCCTATAAACATTACGGGGCCAAATGGCGCTCGCGATGAGGATCCAAAATTTTCACCCGATGGTTCAAAGATCGTTTATAAAGAGAATGGGGTGCTTGCAACTGTCTCAGTAAACGGTGGCGCGAAAACCTATTTAACTGCCGGCAAACCTCAATCGTCAATGCCTTATTTTAGAAGTAATGGCAAGGACATTTTATTTGAGAGAGAAGGCGACATCTATTTCCTGCAAAATGGAGTAGAGAAAAAAATGTTTGCTGGAGAAGGACTGTCTTCCTATTATCCAATTGGAATCGATGTGGACTCATATCTATATACACGTATTCAGTACAATAAGCATGATTCAATCATGAAAGGTTTTTATGATGGTTCTCCGTCTGAAAACTATTTCTTCAATTCAACCGATTGGGATACATCGGACCCATATCCCTATGAGGATGCCAAGAAGGTGATCTTCTTTGTATCAGGCAACACGATGATTTTTCACGGTGGATATAATTTGGCTCTTGCCGACTTAGATGGAAAAAAGATTTACTCAATTGATGAGTTGTATTCATATACTAAGCAAAAAGACATCAATTCAGACCTACAAGAGCTTGGTCCAGCTTGGACTTCAGTACGTTTTAAAAAATAGCTACGAGAGCTTAATTACCCTGTAGGTTGCCAAAGTTGAATCACTTGCATACGCAATACGCACACCAGCCTCTTGAGTTGTTGCTAATCCATTAACAATCTGTTCAGTCAGCAGCTCTCCAGGTGCAACCACAGCAACACCTGGGGGATATGGTGCAATTAAATCGGCACTAATGCGTCCAACAGCATCTTTGGCTGAAACAAACTCTGTATCTGCAAAGTAGGCATCACGAATAGACATTGCAACTGTTGGTACAACTGACCAGCTAAGCGATGTTTGCGTTGTGCGGGTCGGACCCTGCAATGCTTTCAGAATAGGAACTAGCGCGTTTTCCAACGTCTTGAAGTCTTCAGCGTCATCCGACAACGTTGCCAAGAAAACGATTGTGTCGCGATCTGCCATTTCAACGCGGATATTTACCTTCTGCAGTTCTCGTTCAACATCTACACCTGATAAACCAAGGATGTTTGCTCGCAAGACAATCTTTACAGGATCAAAGCGTCCAGTCGGAAAATCAACGGGATTAAGAAATATTGTTGAATCAAAATTTGCCTGAACAGCTTCTTTGAACGCAGCAACATGAGTTAGCAATTGCCCTGTTAACTCATCCCCACGCGTTTGCAGAAGTGCACGGCAGCCGTCAATAGATGCAAGCGGTGCCCCAGCTGGTGAAGTTGTATGAGTTGTTTCAAAACTTTGTTCAATACGATCCAAGTTAAGCAATTTTCCCTGCGCCAGCAACAAAGCCGAAGCGCTATAGCCAGGCAGTGCTTTATGAACACTTGTGATTAATGCGTCGGCACCTAACTGCAATACATGCTGTGGAAGCTGGGAGTTAAAACCAAAGTGCCCGCCCCATGCAGCATCAACTATTACGGGAATTGAATTCTCGTGCGCTCTCTTAATCAATGCAGATAACTCTGAAATTGTTCCTAAATAACCAGGTTCAGTAAGCAAAAGTGCGATTGGCTTTTGAGCTAAGACACGTTCAAGCTCTGAAACCGGAATACCTGTCGGCACACCTGTTGCTTGATCAATTTCAGGTGTTAACCAGATTGGTTCTAACCCTGTAAGGACCAATGCGCTAAGGACGGATCGATGAGCAGTACGAGTAATTGCAACCTTGTCTCCCGGTTTTCCCAGAGCCAAAATAATTGCTTGATTTGCATGCGTTGAACCACCAGTTGAAAAGCGCGCGTAATCTGCGCCCCATAGTGACGCCGCTAACTCTTCAGCTTTCTTTAATGTTCCTTCAGTTAACTTGATTTCATCTAGACCACCGTAGAGCGGAGTATCTGTATCTACTACCGCACCTAACCCCTGATCTAATCGGTATGCCTTCTGCTTGTGACCCGGAATTGTGAATGCTGTGCGCTCAGTTTCGAAGTAGCGCAAGTAGGCATCGAGTAGCGGTGCGCTCTTTCTTAACTCAGAGTTCATTGTGCAAGCCTAACCAATGGACTGGCGAGTAGGAAATGATGGCTTAGACTTTACCCATGACAACACTTACCGCATTGACTCAAGAGCGTCGGTTGGTTACCGCAATTCCGGGACCAAAATCTCTCGAGGCGCTACGGCGCCGCAGTGAGGCGACATCTGGGGGACTAGGTATGGCGATCCCCGTCATTATCGAGCGCGCCAGTGATGCGATTTTGCTTGATATCGACGGTAACCAGATCATTGATCTTGGTTCAGGAATCGGCGTTACAAACGTTGGTAACTCGGCACAACGTGTGGTCGATCGCGTTATTGATCAGGTTCAAGCATTTACACATACCTGTTTCACAGTTGCTCCATACATGGGTTACATCGAAGTATGCGAAAAGTTAAATGCAATGACACCAGGAACATTTAAGAAGAAGTCACTTCTTGTTAATTCGGGTGCTGAAGCTGTTGAAAACGCAGTAAAGATTGCGCGTCATTACACAAAGCGCCAAGCAATTGTTGTTTTCGAACACAGCTATCACGGACGTACAAACTTAACTATGGCGTTGACTGCAAAAAATATGCCATACAAAGAAGGCTTCGGTCCATTTGCTCCCGAGGTGTATCGCGTGCCAATGCCGTACTCATTCCATTGGGTTGGCGATCAGGCAACGATCACAGAAGATGCAATCGAGATGATTACTCACAAGATTGATAAGGAAATCGGCGCACACAATGTTGCCGCAATTCTTATTGAACCTATTCAGGGCGAGGGCGGATTTATCGTTCCACCAAAGGGTTTCTTGCCTGCGCTATCAAAGTATTCGACAGATAACGGCATTATCTTTATCGCAGATGAAGTACAGACTGGCTTTGCTCGCACCGGCAATATGTTTGCTGTTGAAAACGAAAATGTAGTGCCAGACATGATCGTGACAGCCAAGGGCATCGCAGGTGGACTTCCGCTTGCAGGTGTTACGGGCCGCGCAGAGATTATGGATTCGGTTCATGTTTCAGGTCTTGGCGGTACTTACGGTGGTAATCCACTTGCATGTGCTGCAGCCCTTGGAGTTTTTGAAACCATGGAAGCTGAAAAGTTAGTCGAGCGTGCAAATCATATTGGAACAATTCTTGGTGACTCACTTCGCACAATGCAGGCAAAGTACGCGGTGATCGGTGAAGTTCGCGGTCGCGGCGCAATGCAAGCAATTGAACTAGTAGTTCCGGGCACAAAGACACCTAACACTGCAGCGATGAACGCAGTTGTTAAGTATTGCCAGAGCAAGGGTGTCCTTATCCTTACAGCGGGCACTTACTCAAATGTTGTTCGCTTCTTGCCACCCATTGTTATTACAGATGAACTTCTAAAGGATGCGCTGAGCGTTCTTGATGAAGCACTGGCTTCTCTCTAAAGCTGGCCTTCTGTCTAAATGCCTGAAGCGTGACCTTCGCAACGAGGGTCTGAACCAAAAGCAAAGCTTCCATTAGGTAGCACCTGCATTAATTGCACAGCAGAACCATGTCCCCATGCAGCTAGTGGCCGAACATCATGCCCCATTGCCCGTAATTGATCTAGAACTGCAGTGGGAACTCGATTTTCAATCTCAAGCACTCCGCTCCCGAGTTCTTCTTCAGAACTTTGTCCAGGCAAACTTAAATGCTGCCAACGTGGTGCCTCTGTTGCTTCTTGCACATTCATTTTTAAATCCACAATGTTTACAATTAACTGCAGATTTGATTGAACCTGAATATTTGCACCAGGGGTTCCTCCGACTAAATGCAAAGTTCCATCGGGATTAACCGCAGTAAATGCATTTAAGGTGTGCGCAGGGCGCTTGCCAGGTGCAATGATGTTGGGCGAAGTTGGATCCAATGAAAATCCAGTTAATCGATTGTTCAGAAGAATTCCAGTTTCGGGAATAATCCACGAGCTACCAAAGCCATGGAAAACAGATTGAATCCAAGAGACTGCGTTGCCATCTTTGTCAGCAACTAAAAAGTAGGTTGTATCGCTACCTTCAGATACCGGTGCGATGTCAGTGGCTGCTGTATCCATGGAAATTTGGTTAAATCTGGCATCGATATTGGGCTTTGACAAAATCTTTGCCACATTCACATCAATGAATTCTGGGTCACCCAAAATTGCATTTCGGTCTGCAAAACCAAGCTTCTTTGATTCCACTCCAACATGAATCCGGTCTACTTCAGACAAAGCTGCAATATCAAAGCGCTCATTCAGCAATAGCTCCTCCATCAAGATCATGCCTTGGGTTGGAGGAGGTTGGCCGTAGACAGTTAGATCGCGATACTTAACTGATAGCGGATCTAGGACTCTAGTTGTGTGCGCTTTTAAATCTTCTGCGTTAAACCAACCGTTAGATCCTTTAACTAATTGCTGTGCGATTCGACCTTCATAAAAAGCAGCTCGGCCACCCGATGCAATCTCGCGCAAGGACTGAGCAAGACTCTTTTGAACAACAAGATCACCAATCTTTACGTTGACATCAATGCCCATATCTTTAAATACATGTGTGTCAGGGGCGATAGCTAAGTGACCAGCAATTCTTCGGACAAAACCGAGGTTTGCCGGGAAACCATTCTCTGCATAGTCAATTGCTTGTTCTAGAAGAGTTGCCATGGGTAACTTGCCGTAGCGTGAATGTGTTTCAAACCAGGTAGATACCAAACCTGGCACCGTTGCGGACTTAAATCCATGCAGCGGGATCCCATCTTTATAAGCATCTGGTGTAGCCGCATGTGAACCTTCGCCGCTGCCGTTAAATGCAAGGTTTGTCTTACTTGCTGCATGGTGAGTTACTAAAAACGCATCTCCACCGAGATGAGAAGCACCTGGTTCAACAACACAGATAACCGCACTTAATGCGATGGCAGCATCGATGAAGGATCCACCTTGTTTCAAAATCGAAATAGCAGCACTAACTGCCAAGGGCTGACTTGCGGCAGCTCCACCATTTTTTGCATAAACAACACTTCGGCCTGTTTGCATCCGTGAACTGTGGCGTATTTCGAAATGGATTACAAGGTACAAATCCCTAAATGCCATTGGATTTGCAGCCTTTGAACCGCCCACCTACTCTTTACCTACGTTAAGGGGAGTACCTCGTTCGGCATCTTCGTCAATACGGATAGAAATATCCCGGAGCTGCGACCACATCGCTATTAGGTAGCTAGTGGTTGAGGGAGACCTTGGCACCATGCCCCTTTAACGAAATTGGTGTAACTCATGAATGTTTCATTAACCACATGGTTTGTTGTCATCGGTGCGATTTTGGCATTGATCATTCTTGATCTTTTGACAGTTAGTCGAAAGCCGCATGAAGTTAAATTCAAAGAAGCAGCCGGTTGGTCAATTTTCTATATTGCAGTCGCCATTGGCTTTGGTGTCTGGGTCTGGCAAAGTGCGGGTTCACAATTTGGCACCGAATACTTTGCTGCTTATTTAGTAGAGAAATCGCTTTCAGTCGATAACCTCTTTGTTTTCATTATCATCTTGGCACAGTTTAAAGTCCCATCGATCTATCACCAGCGAGTTCTGATGTTTGGGGTTTTATTAGCACTCGTGCTACGTGGAATTTTCATCGCAGTTGGTGCGGCAGCACTTGCCGCCTTTAGTTTCACGTTTGTAATTTTCGGAGCTATTTTGATCTGGACTGGGATTGGCTTGTTTAAGCACTGGGATGAAGATCCTTCTCCTGAAGATAATGCAATGGTGAAAGTCATTAGAAAACGCATTGCAATGACAGATGAGTTTGACGGCTCAAAGATCTTCACCAAAATTGATGGCAAGAAACTCGCGACTCCGATGTTCTTGGTCATGATTGCAATTGCATCAACTGACCTGTTATTTGCTCTGGACTCAATCCCAGCGACCTTTGGCGTTACCCAAGAACCATTTTTGGTCTTTGCAGCTAATGCCTTTGCTTTACTTGGTCTGCGCGCCCTCTACTTCTTGCTCAAGGGTTTACTGGATAAGCTGATTTATCTGTCTCTGGGACTCTCAATAATCTTGATGTTTATTGGCGTTAAGTTGATAATGACCTATTTGCACGAGATTTGGTATGAAGTTCCAAAGATTCCTATTGTCTTTAGCCTTTCAGTCATTGGTTTGGTGCTGGTAGTTTCAACAGTTGCCAGCTTGATTAAATCTAAGCGCGACCCAAGCGCAGTTGCGCATGCTGGGCGTATAACTGGAAGCGACGAAAAGAAATAATTTCCCCCACCTAGTTATTACCTCTATTCTTTACTCAGAAGAGTCGCCCGGATCACCGCGTTGTCGCAAGGCACCGAGGAAAGTCCGGACTTCGAAGAGCAAGGCGGTGGGTAACTCCCACCCGGAGCAATCCGCGGGAACAGTGCAACAGAAAGTAAACCGCCAACGAAAGTTGGTAAGGGTGAAACGGTGGTGTAAGAGACCACCAGTAATTGCAGTAATGCAGTTAGCTATGTAAACCCCGCCTGAAGCAAGACCACGCAGTTGGCGTTTGAGAGCTGCTCGCTCGAGTCAACGGGTAGGTTGCTTGAATCTGTAAGCAATTACAGATCTAGATGGATGGTGATCCCTCGCAAGAGGACAGGATCCGGCTTATAGGGCGACTCTTCTTCTTACTTAAGTAACTTCTTTGCAGTGGCAGTTAGTGAGTAGTACGCCCACTTTCCTCTTTGAGTTCTATTGAGTAGTCCAGAATCCACTAAAAGTTTCAAGTGATGACTTACAGTGCTTTGAGCTAGGCCAGTATCGGGAGTCAGATCGCAGACGCAAGCTTCTGCATCCTCACTAGCTGCAACAGCCATCATGAGCCCAAGTCGAGTCTCATCCCCAAGCGCTTTGAACTGTTCGGCAAGGCTTGCAAGCGCCTTAGGTGAGTGCGAAAGCTTAAGAGTCTGGGTCATGCCTTAACTATACATTGACATTCTTCGATATGTACTTTAATCTATAAATCGAAGATTATCGATGGGATAAAAAGTGACTAAAGAGATTAAATTAATCCAAGAACCTGAATCAGCATGCTGCGCCCCTGCACTTGCCGCAGTCGAGGCGTGCTGCGGGACTGAAGCGGCTCCAACTGAAGCTTGCTGCCCACCTACAGATGCAACAACCAAGGATCTGCCTCTTTGGCTATCCGTGGGGACCTTTCTTGGCCTAATCGCATCCTTTGTGATCTCTGATTACTGGTTCGATTCATTCTTGAAGTCTCGGTTTGCTGGGCTCAGTGCAAAAGTGGCTGATTCACTTGCATTCTTCATCTCTCACTCCATCGGCCTTCTAAGTCTTCTTGCAGCAATTACAACAGCAGCTGTCTTTCTTCGTTCATACATAGATGCAGACAAAGTGCGCAAACATATGGAAAAAGTAGGCTCAATCAGAGGCCATGGAATTGCAGCTGGAATAGGAGTGGCAACACCATTTTGTTCATGTAGCGCAGTTCCTGTCTTTACAGGCTTTATTCGTGGCGGCGTGCCAGTAAGTCAGGCAATCTCATTCTTAGTTGCGAGCCCACTTGTTAATGAAATCGCCATCATTATGCTCGCTTCAACTGTGGGTTGGTCAATCGCAGGTGCTTATGCAGCGATGGGATTTGCAATTGCGGTTGGCGCAGGAATTGCACTCCGTAAGTTTGCAAAGCCAAGTTTGACTGAAGTCACTAAGGTAAAGAGCCTTAACGTTATTGATTCTCAAGGAAATGTCATTAAGCCATCTCTGCAGAAGCGGGCCAATGCAGCACTTCTTGAAGCTAGAGATACCGTTCAAACTACCTTTATCTTCCTTCTCATCGGGGTGGGCATAGGTGCACTCATT
>JBILJK010000058.1:0-5991 GCA_044377285.1 Candidatus Planktophila sp. | reverse complement strand
GAAGCAAGGATTACAACGCGCTTTCTCATGTCCGCTTAAACAATCGAGGTAGATACAGGGCTAAAGCAGCGCCAGCAGCTAACTCTGCAGCTATTGCTAGTGTGAATTTCCAGATTGAAACACCAACCGCAGACATCGCATCTGTGATTAGTGCACCACTTGCGGAATAGCCAACAAATGCTGCAATAGCGATTGCCACGATCAGACTTTGGTGTAAAACCTTAAGGTTAAGTGCCACTGTCCAACTAGCCAGAAGTGCGCCAGCAAATACTATGAAGGCGATTCCAACTAGCGCGATCACCGATTTACCCTCAGGTAAGGCGCCTAACAATGGCATCGCAGGAATTTTGTTCAATTGATGTGAAAGAGGTGAAACTAAAGTATCTGAGCCAACAGCAAACCCAACCCCTGAAAAATAAGCAAGGGTGGCAACAATTGCATTCGGTATGTACAAAATATTTAGAAGTAGTAAAAGTAGACCACCAAAAATTCCTGGTTGTAGCACCGTGGTTAAATCCTTAACCATTGAAATATTGAACAGTAAAGACAGACCCAAGATTATTGAAGAAACACCTAGTAAAAGCGCCATGATCCGTGAGCCAAACAAAAATCCTTGGCCTAAGGCAACTTTGCGCCCAACAGTTGATCCAACCAAAAGCGTGAATGGCAATACATACACAATCGCGAAATACCAGACTGGTTTGATTGAATCAGTCTTTGAAAAAAGTGAGGCAAGGAGTGCAAAGAGTGTGTACCCGATAGCAAAGACTGCTCGAGCCGAACCGACTAGCGATGAATCATTATCTAAACGTTCAATAGTGCGCGCAATGCCATTTCGGATTGCAAGCACAGGAAAAATAAGTGCTCCCAGCGGAAGGTAAGAAAGATAACCATCTAATCCAGAGGGTGGTAAAGATAATGAGAAAGGAATCTGATGTGCACCGATCCAGATCCACAGCGCTGCACGCAAAGGATCTCCGGTATTTCCTGATGCACTACCTGCTGTAGCCCAGGCAAGAAGTGCGATAAAAGATGTTGGAAGTAAAAGCCACGCAACGCTGCGCAGGACCTGGGGCAATGCAGCTCCAAGTACCCGCGTCATCATTGTTATCGACCCAGAATTGCGCGTAACAAACGCGCGGTTTCGCTAGGTGTTTGACCAACCTTTACGCCGGCTGCTTCTAATGCATCTTTCTTTCCTTGCGCAGTTCCAGACGAACCAGAAACGATCGCACCTGCGTGTCCCATTGTCTTACCTTCTGGGGCAGTGAATCCTGCAACGTAACCAACAACTGGCTTTGTCACATACTCGGCAATAAACGCTGCTGCACGTTCTTCAGCATCTCCGCCAATTTCACCGATCATTACGATCGCTGTTGTGTCTGGATCATCCTGAAATGCGCGCAAGCAATCAATGTGAGTTGTTCCAATTACTGGATCTCCGCCAATTCCTACCGCTGTACTAAATCCGATGTCACGTAGCTCGTACATCATTTGATATGTAAGTGTTCCGGACTTTGACACTAAACCAATTGGGCCTGCTCCAGTGATATCTGCCGGAATAATTCCAACATTTGATTTTCCTGGGCTAATTAATCCTGGGCAGTTAGGGCCAATAATTTGTGTTGTGCCCTTTGTCTGCGAATATGCATAGAAGCTTGCTGAGTCATGAACCGGAATACCTTCGGTAATGACAACAACCAATGGCATCGTTGCATCAATTGCATCAATAACTGCAGCCTTTGCAAACTTAGGTGGCACAAAGACAACAGAAACATTTGCACCAGTTGCTGACATTGCTTCGGCAACAGTGTTGAACACTGGAAGTTGGTGGCCGTCGATATCGACAACCTGTCCACCCTTACCAGGTGTTACTCCGCCAACAATCTTTGTGCCTGAAGCCAACATACGGCGGGTGTGCTTAGTTCCTTCAGAACCAGTCATTCCCTGCACAATTACCTTACTTGCATCGTTAATAAAGATAGACATTACTTCGCCGCCAATTCTGCAGCGCGATTTGCTGCTCCATCCATCGTGTCTGCCTGCTCAACTAATGGATGCGCAGCTTTAGCCAAAATAGCTCTACCTTCGACAACATTGTTTCCATCTAGGCGAACAACAATGGGCTTTGTTGCCTTTGAACCAAGTAATTCAAGGGCTTGAACAATTCCACTTGCTACCGCATCGCACGCAGTAATCCCACCGAATACATTGACAAAGACACTCTTTACATCAGCATCACCCAGAATGATTGAAAGACCATCCGCCATGATTTGCGCAGATGCTCCGCCTCCGATGTCTAAGAAGTTAGCTGGACGCACTCCGCCATGCTTTTCTCCCGCGTATGCAACAACATCAAGTGTGCTCATAACAAGTCCTGCGCCGTTGCCGATGATTCCAACCTGTCCGTCAAGTTTCACGTAGTTCAAACCTTTTTCTTTTGCTGCCGCTTCTAAAGGATTTTCGGCATCTTGATCTACAAGTCCTTGGTGATCTGGCTGACGGAAATCAGCGTTGTCATCAAGAGTTACCTTGCCATCTAGGGCAATAACTTTTCCATCCTTTGTTTTAACCAATGGATTAACTTCTACAAGAGTTGCATCTTCACCTTGGAATACATCCCACAGCTTGAGCAATACATTCGCAACCTGATCTGCAACATCTGCAGGAAAAGCAGCAGCTGCAACAATTTCTTTTGCTGTGGCCAGTGAAATGCCATCAACTGCAGATACCGGAATCTTTGCAAGCTTTTCAGGTGCAGTATGTGCGACCTCTTCGATATCCATTCCGCCTGACACAGATGCCATGACTAGGAATGTTCGATTTGAACGGTCTAGCAAAATTGAAAGGTAGTACTCCGCTTCGATCGGAGCTGCTGCTGCAATCATTACTGTTCGAACTGTGTGACCCTTAATATCCATCCCAAGGATTGCGCCGGCCTTTTCACGAGCATCTGCAGGGTTTTCTGCAAGTTTTACTCCGCCTGCTTTTCCTCGTCCACCAACTTTGACCTGAGCTTTGACTACAACCTTGCCACCAATTGTTGTTGCAGCTTTCTCTGCTTCATCAGCTGTTGTTGCAATCGCTGCGGTTAAAACAGGTACGCCATGTTTTTCAAAAATATCTCGGGCTTGGTATTCAAAGAGATCCACTGGGGCTCACAATCTATTGGCCGGCTATATACGGGGTAATCCTATAGTTTCTCAACCGGTGCATAACGCAGCAGTAATCGCTTCTCGCCGTACTGGCCGAAGTTAATTGTCGCTTCGGCTTTGTCACCAGCCCCTGCAACAGCCACAACAGTGCCTAATCCGAATGTGTCATGTGACACACGCTCACCAACTGCTAACTCCATTGCGACACTCTTTTTGCCGGTGGCTCTTGGTGGCGGCGTTGTGGCAGTGCGAGTGCGTGTAACAAGTGAAGGCGATGATGATTTCCCTTGATTACGCCATTCAATTACATCCTCTGGAATTTCATCAAGAAAACGTGATGGTGGATTGTAATTTGGTGCACCCCATGTTGAGCGATACTCCGCACGCGATATATATAGTCGCTGGCGGGCGCGTGTTAATCCAACATAGGCAAGACGGCGTTCTTCCTCAATTTCATCTTTTTCACCAAGAGTTCTTGAATGTGGAAAAATTCCATCTTCCATTCCTGTAAGAAAAACAGTTGGGAACTCAAGACCTTTTGCGGTGTGAAGAGTCATCATTGTGACAACTCCCCCATGATCTTCACCTTCTGGAATTTCATCTGCATCTGCAACTAATGAAACTTTTTCTAAAAATCCAGCAAGAGAAATCTCTTCATCTTCGCCTAGCTCTTCAAATGGGCGTTCTTCGTACTCCATAGAAACCGCTACTAGTTCCTTTAAGTTTTCTACTCGAACCTCATCTTGAGGATCGGTGCTATCTGCTAACTCCTTTAGTAACCCTGATTGTTCAAGGGCTGCTTCCACAATTACCGATGGCTTTGTTTTTGCTTCCACCAAGACCGCTAAAGCACTAACCATCGAAGTAAATTCATTGATTGCTTGTGCGGCTCGCGATGGGACAGATCCATTCTCGCTAACCCGCAACAAACCTTGCCAAAAAGAAATGTCATTGTTTCGGGCAAACTCATCGACATAATCCAAAGATGTGTCACCGATGCCTCGCTTAGGTACATTAATGATTCTTCGGAGCGATATTTCATCTTCTAGATTGGCCAGAACCCGCAAATAGGCCAACAAATCTTTAACTTCGCGGCGTTCATAGAATCGCAAACCACCGACGACTTTGTAAGGCAGGGCGTTACGCATGAAAACTTCTTCAAAAACACGGGATTGCGCATTGGTTCGATAGAAAATTGCGGTGTCTCCCGGTGTTGAAACGCCTTCACGTTGAAGAGATCTAATTTCATCTGCAATAAAGCTAGCTTCGTCATGTTCGCTCTCGGCTACATAGCCAGTAAGTGGCGAACCAGATCCGGCATCAGACCATAGATTCTTCTCTTTGCGACTTTCATTTTTTGTGATGACCGCATTGGCCGCGTTTAGAATATTTTGTGTCGATCGGTAATTTTGTTCAAGCAAGACGGTGCGGGCATTTGGGTAGTCCAACTCGAACTGCAAAATGTTACGAATAGTTGCGCCTCGGAAGCCGTAAATTGATTGATCAGCATCACCTACTACGCATAGCTCTGCAGGTGCCTGGCCTTCTAGCTCGGTACCGACTAATTCTCTTACCAGTATGTATTGCGCATGGTTTGTGTCCTGATACTCATCTACCAAAACATGACGAAAGCGCGACCTAAATCGAGCCTTTGCTTCAGGATAGCGTTGCAGAACTTCTACTGTCTTTAAAATTAAATCATCAAAATCCATAGCATTGGCGCGGATTAGTCGCTGTTGATACACCGCATATACATCAGCTACAACCTGTTCAAACTGATTACTTGCAGAATTCAAGTAATCCTGAGGTCCCAACAATTCGTTTTTAGCATTAGAAATCATGGATTGAAATTGGCGTGCGGGATATCTCTTTGGATCTAAGTTCAATTCTTTAGCAACGATAGTTATTAACCGTTGTGAGTCGGCCGAGTCATAGATGCTGAAGGAGTTGCTATACCCAAGACGGGTTGCTTCTTGGCGCAAGATACGAACGCATGCAGAATGGAATGTTGAAACCCACATGGATTTAGCAATAGGTCCAACCAGATCTGCAACTCGTTCCTTCATTTCGCCCGCTGCTTTGTTTGTAAAGGTAATAGCCAAAATTTGATATGGAGCAACATTTCTTCTAGACATCAAATATGCGATACGACGAGTTAAAACTCGAGTTTTTCCAGATCCGGCACCAGCTACAACTAGTAATGGGCCGCCTGCATGTGTGACCGCTTCGGATTGCTGGGGGTTTAAACCCTCGAGCAATGGATCGATTTCAGTCATGAGGGTGAGTCTATTAGGCTTCATGTATGGAACCGATTGCAGATAATGAGATCAAGCGCGTCTTGGTCGTCAACGCCCACCCCGATGATTCAGATTTTGGGGCATCCGGAACTATCGCCCAATGGGTCAAAAAGGGAATTGAAGTTGCCTATGTGTTTTGTACCAATGGCGATCAAGGTGGCGAAGAGTCTGGCTTCACAAAAGAAGAGATGCCCGCAATTCGTCAACGCGAACAACGTGCAGCCGGTGCGGCAATTGGTGTCACCGACATAACTTTCTTGAATTATGTTGATGGCCACTTAGTTGCAACTATCGAGTTACGTAAAGATATTGTCCGACAAATTCGAATTTCTAAGCCAGACCGCATTGTGTGCCAAAGCCCAGAACGTAATTGGGAGCGCATTGGTGCAAGCCACCCAGATCACTTAGCTGCAGGTGAAGCAACTATTCAGGCTGTTTATCCTGATTCTCGTAACCCTTTTGCCTTTACTGATTTACTTGAAAAGGAAGGTCTACAACCCTGGCGCGTTAAGGAAATTTGGGTATCTGGATTTGCCCAA
>JBILJK010000057.1:0-6006 GCA_044377285.1 Candidatus Planktophila sp. | reverse complement strand
ATCTCATTGCTTAGATTTTCAACAGTCACTGTGATGCCAGGCATCGGAGTTGAAGGATCTACCTTTGGCTTAGTGAGTGAACTTAAATCAAAGGCTTGCCCAAAATTAGGTGGCAAACTCATAACGCCATCCTATCGATTAAAGAACTATGTCCACGCCTGAGTCGCGACGCAATGGCAAGATCTCAGCGCAATAATTATCTGCAGCTGCCTCTAACCCCACATCATGGCCCGCTTTTTCACTTAAATACCAGCGGTTTTCAAGGATTTCGTGGAACATTTGCGCACGTTCAACGCGGCCTCGCATATCTGCAGGAACACGTGAAATCACAGTTTCGAAAACTTCTGCAAGCCACTGTTTTGCCATTTCTTGCGCAGTCAATCCCAGTTTATTTTCACGCGCTCGGTATCTATCAAATGAGGCGAGCAATCCTTTTGCCTGAAGTTCTTCTGTCTCTAACCCCATTAACTCGCGCAAGCGCTGTGTGTGATAACCAGCGGCAACTAATTTTGGTTGGAAAGAAAGCATTTGCGTATCACCATCGATGGTCACTGCAACTTCTTCAACTGCAAATCCAAGGTCATGTAATTGACGCATTGCACGTTCAACTGCGTGGCGATCTTTTGGATCCAATAATTGACGCTCTTTGAGGGCTGCCCAAATTCTGCGATAACGGCGGATTACAGCCTCTGCTGCACGAACTGGTTCCATGCCAGGATACAAAACACCTGACAGCGCAAGATCCTCAAGTTCGGCAGCAACATTGAAGTGAACAATTTCTAAATCATGTTCGCGTTGTCCGTCACTTAATGTCTTTTGGAACTCCCCTGTTTCGGCGTCAACTAAATATGCTGCAAAGCCTTCAGCATCGCGACGAAACAAGGTATTAGACAACGAACAATCGCCCCACCAGAAACCCAACAGATGTAAACGAACTAACAGCAAGGCAAGTCCGCTTGCCATGGTTGTTATCTCGTGAGCAGTTACCGCACCTGACAACAGAACTCGATATGGCAATGAATATGGCAAGAATCGGGTGACGATCGCACAGGGAAGCTCTTCACCATGCGCGTCAGTCCGCCCTTCGACAACAGCAACTTGTTCAACACAAGGAGCATTCATCTGAGACAACTGTCGCAAAATCACATATTCACGATTGGCGAACTCTGACACTGTTTCTTTGACCGCATAGACCTCGGCATCTGGATCATCACTAGCTCGCACAAGACGCACAACGTGCCTAGAAATACCGCGTTTTTCAGCAAGGACCGGATCTTCTGGCCACTCTTCTAGAGGAAGGTGCCAGGGCAGGCCTGTAACAGAGGCGATCTCCTCGCCTAAACCTGTAATTCGTAGCGCCATGGACCGTATTCTCTCTCATATTTGTTACTAGAACATGAACACCACGTCTCAATAAGAGTGATCTATGCACTTTAGAATGTAACCATGGCAATTACACAGAGAATCAAGAAAGCAGCCGCTCGCTCCCCTAAGACTGAAAAGGCACCAGATGATTATGGAATTCTGGGCAAGCCAATCAATCGGTCCCATCCATTTTACTTCGGATTCATTGCAACTCTTGGCGCCTTAACTGCAATTGTCTTGATGCGAGCACTTGCAAGTGCAAGTCAAATCTTTGTTCTCATTCTAATTGCCTTGTTCTTGGCAACTGGTTTAAACCCTGCCGTTGAAGCGCTGCGCAAACGCAAAATGTCTCGAAGTACCGCTGTAACAGTTATTTTCTCTTCCGTAATTCTGTTTGTGCTCTTTTTTGCACTTGTCGTGGTTCCACCAGTAATTAGCCAAGGAACACAGCTTATTGAAAATGCACCTCAACTGTTGAGTGATCTCATGAAAAATGAAACGATCAATCAGCTTAATACTCAATTTGGACTCATTGATACCTTGCAGGAAAAGTTAAAGACAATTACATCTGATGGCAGTTTACTAATTAGTACATTTGGTGGCGTTATCGGTGTTGGAAAGTCAGTACTGTCAGGTTTCTTTACAGCGCTGACTATTTTGGTACTCACCTTGTACTTCATCACATCATTGCCTCAGGCAGTTGATCTTGGTCTTTCACTAGTACCTGCAAGCCGCCGCGATCGTGTGGGGCTTTTAACTAACGCTGTAATCGCAAGGGTAGGTGCATTTGTAGGAAGTCAGATTTTGATAGCTGCAATGGCAGCGGTGTTTGTGGTTGTTTTGGCAACAGTTTTAGGTATGCCTTCGCCTATTGCGATCGGCATGATCGTATTAGTTGCAGCACTGATCCCACTTATTGGCCATTTCATAGGAGCAGGAATTGTTACTTTGATTGCGCTAACCCAATCTGTAGCAATCGGAGCAATTGCATTTGTTGCATACATTGTTTACGTACAAATTGAAAACTACGTCGTTACTCCAAGAATTATGAAGCGAACCCTGAATGTTCCTGGAGCAGTAACAATTGTTGCTGCACTCATAGGTTCATCACTTTTGGGACTAGTAGGTGGATTGCTAGCTGTGCCAGTGGCCGCTTCAATCATCCTAATTCTTGATGAAGTGGTTATTCCTCGCGCAAATAACAGTTAAAACTCAGTTGGAAGCGGCGTAACATCGCCGGTCACGATGCTGTTTATCTCAGATAGAACACGGTGTACTGATGGTTCACCAATCCACAAATGTTTTGCACCTTCGACTGCGATTATTTTTATTGCAGGAGCAACTGCAAATCTTTGTTGAGCAGCATCTGGCTTTAGGTAATCATCAAGTTCTGGTACTAAGGCCACGATCGGCCGAGTATCCGTATTCCAATATGTCAGTTGTTCATCTGTAGTTGTTCGCAATGGCGGACTTAACAAGATAAGCCCCCTGTGTCGTAAATCCTTTGCATGCTGAAGAGCTAAATCAGTACCAAATGACCAACCAACTACCCAAAGATTTTCTAACTTCAAGGTATCAAAGCAATAAGCAAGCATTGCTTCAACATCAAAGTGTTCATCTCTTCCATTATCAAATGTTCCGGTGCTACTGCCAGCTTCACTAGTTGTGCCCCGCGTATTAAATCGAACAACCGTTATCCCTGCCATGGCGGGTAAGCGATTAGCTGCCTTTTTATAGATGTGACTATCCATCATTCCGCCAGCTGTTGGCAGTGGATGCAAGCACAGAATGGCACCACGTGAGATGCCAACCGGTGCTGCAATTTCACCAATCAAATCAACACCATCAGCTGTAACAACGTGGAAAGGTGTCCGCGAGGATTCAAAGACACTGCTTGATCTAACTACCTCGCTCATACTTCAAATCCTATCTATACCCGACTAGGCTTGTTCGCATGGCCACTTCAAAATCATCTAAAGCGTTTAATTCATATAACCCCGTCACTGGTGAGGCCGTAGGTACATATCCAATTTACTCAGCAAAGGCAGTCGCAGAAGTTGTTGACTATGCCCGAAATGCAAGCGTTTCGTGGGACGCATTAGGTTTTTCTGGACGCAAAAAGGTTTTGTTAGCCTGGAGTAGTTACATAATTAAGAACGTTGATCAGATCGCCGCACTAGTTTCGCTAGAAACAGGCAAGCCAATTAGTGATGCAAAACTTGAAGCTTCTCTGGCGGTTAGTCACATCGGCTGGGCGGCCAGACATGCTGAAGACATAATGCGAACTTCTTATCGCGCCCCAGGTGCGTTAATGGCGAACATGTCTGCAACGGTTGAACGATCACCAGTTGGCGTTGTGGGTGTTATTGGCCCTTGGAACTATCCAATCTTTACTCCTGTTGGATCTATTGCATATGCGTTAGCTGCAGGCAACACCGTTGTGTTTAAGCCAAGTGAGTACACACCTGGTGTTGGGGTATGGCTGGAAGAAAGCTTTAATGCTGTTGCACCCTTTGCGGATATCTTTACAACTATCACTGGTTTAGCAGATACAGGAAATGCTCTGTGTACCAGCGCCATAGATAAGTTGTCATTTACTGGGTCAACCAAGACCGCCAAGTTAGTTGCTGCAGCATGTGCAGTTAACTTAACGCCGATAGTTGCAGAATGTGGTGGCAAAGATCCAGTAATCGTTGCAGCAGATGCCAATTTAGCTCGCGCAGTTGATGCAACAATCTGGTCTGCTATGGCCAATGCTGGACAGTCCTGTATTGGTGCCGAACGAGTCTATGTTGACGAAAAAGTGGCTGATGCCTTTATTGAAAAGGCTGTAGCCCTTGCACAGAAAATTCATGCAGGTGCTCCTGGTGATGGAAATTATGGCCCAGCAACAATGCCTTCACAGATTTCTGTTATCTCTTCTCACATCAAAGCTGCAATTAAAGATGGCGGACAATTTGCTTATGGTTCATTGAAATCAGTGCAAGCACCTTTTGTGCAACCGGTTATTTTGGTGGATGTGCCAGAATCATCTGCAGCTGTTCGGGAAGAAACCTTTGGACCAATAATTATTATAAATCGGGTGGCACATATCCAAGAAGCCATCGCTCTTTCTAATGCATCGCGGTATGGATTAGGGGCAAATATCTGGTCTAAGCGCCACGGTAAGAAAATCGCTTCGCAGTTGCACTGCGGAATGGTCGCAATTAACTCAACTTTTTCTTTTGCGGCAATCTCATCTGTTCCATTTGGTGGAGTTAAGGACAGTGGTTATGGGCGTGTGCATGGTCCAGAAGGATTACTTGAGTACACCTATCCACGCACAGTAGTTCGTACTCGTTTCAATATCCCATTCAAGTTTTTGAGTTTTAAGCGCCGTGCTAAAGATGACACCCTTGTTGTTAAAGCTACAAAAATCTTAAAGGGGCGGCTGGGTTAAGCCTCTGCGTTAAACCTCTGCATTAAACCTCTGCATTAAAAACGGGGAGCGTTGCGAGTACGTTCTGTATTTGGACGCCGTTTATTTTTCTTCGCCCAGCAAGCGGTATGCCAATGTCGGCGCCCATCTTCATCGTATTCAAGCCATGAAACAACATGTGGAGTTGCAAGTGGAATTAATTGATCACAACCAGGACAGCGATATGGCTTTGTTGAACCAGATCCAGTTAAGCGGCGCACGACATATGTGCCATCACTATGTTCTTCAGTGCTCTCACCCGTAGAGGCGATATTGATTTCCCGAGGTTCTTCAGGCTTAACCCGCTTCTTGGGGTAGTTTCTACGCGGGCTCACAGGTGTATTTTCGCATAGTAAAGTAGCCACATGAGCCTCATCGAAGTAAAAGGCCTCAAGAAAAGCTATGGCGATGTTCACGCCGTACGTGGAGTGGATCTTCGCATCGAACATGGCGAGATATTTTCATTATTGGGTCCAAACGGTGCAGGTAAGACAACAACTGTAGAAATCATGGAAGGTTTTAGAACAAGGGACGCCGGAACCGTCTCAGTTCTGGGCTTTGATCCACAAACTCGAGGCCATGAATCTCGCCAATGGCGAAATCGTATTGGGATCGTCTTGCAAAGTTCAGCGGATGCTGGCGATTTAACGGTATTAGAAACAATTGACCATTTCAGTGGGTACTACTCAAATCCTCGTGATGTTGATGAAGTAATTCAGTCAGTCGGTTTGCTAGAAAAAGAAAACGCTCTCATTCGTAATCTTTCAGGTGGCCAACGTCGTCGACTAGATGTTGCACTTGGAATCATCGGAAACCCTGAGCTGCTGTTTCTGGATGAACCAACAACTGGTTTTGACCCTGAAGCCCGCCGGGCTTTTTGGGGATTAATCCAGAAACTGCGCAGTGATGGAACAACAATTGTGCTCACAACTCATTACTTGGATGAGGCTGAAGCTTTGGCAGATCGCGTAGCGGTGATAAATAATGGTGTAATCATCGAAGTTTCAACCCCTGCAGAACTAGGTGGGCGCGCGACTTCGCAGGCAACTGTTGCATGGCGAGATGGTGAAGTGACCAAATCTGAACGATCAGATAACCCAACTGAGTTAGTGGCGAAGTTGTCATCACACTTTGGTGGCGAAGTCCCAGAGCTAGTTGTTTCACGACCATCTCTTGAAGATATT
>JBILJK010000007.1:0-20982 GCA_044377285.1 Candidatus Planktophila sp. | reverse complement strand
GAAAATCCACCAAAGACAACAGAATGTGGTGCACCGATGCGCGCACACGCAAGCATTGCAATTGCAGCTTCGGGGATCATCGGCATGTAAATTGCAACACGATCACCAGCAGCAACTCCAAGTTCAGTTAATGCATTTGCAGTTTTCTTAACTTCAATCAAGAGCTGCGCATATGTAATTGTCTGCGTATCGCCTGGTTCGCCTTCAAAATGAAATGCAACCCGATCGCCACGGCCTTCTTGCACATGACGATCCAATGCATTTACAGATGCGTTGATTTTTCCGCCAACAAACCATTTGGCAAACGGTGATTCCCATTCAAGAGTTTTATTCCACGGTGTTTGCCATGACAAATGCTGTGCCTGCAAATCCCAGAATGCCAAGCGATCTTTTTCGGCTTGGTCATACAGATCCTGCTTTGCATTTGCGTTGGCTGCAAACTCGGCGGTGGGAGGAAATTGACGATCCTCGCTGAGCAGGTTTTCTAGGGATTCATGGTCTTGGCTCATAACGCTAGAGGCTACTCGCTCAGCATTGTTATCAACAGACAAACCGGCGGTGGATTTTTAGTGTGCCAAGCGGTTTCACAATGCGCCAAAGAGAGGAGAAACAATGCTTACATCCTTCATTTTGATGCTGATCAAACTGCTCAGCAGCCCAGTTCTGGTGGCCGCTCTTGCCAAATTCTTGGCAAACGCTCTTAAAACGCTGAGCTGACACAGGAAAAGACCCTCCGCTAACCCCCTGCGGAGGGTCTTTTTGTGCCATATGGGCGAAGGTGAGAGGATTGGCCGTAAGCCTCTAGACGACTCAATGAAGCGCTCGGTCTAAAGAATTACAACGAGTCCATAGGAGTCAGAATGCCAATTGCAACCCCTGAAATTTTTGCGGATATGTTAGATCGCGCTAAAAAGGGCGCATTCGCTTACCCAGCAATCAACGTTTCATCATCACAAACCATCACAGCTGCTATTCGTGGTTTCGCCGAAGCAGAGTCAGATGGAATTATCCAATTTTCATGGGGCGGCGCGGAATATGCATCTGGCTCAACAGTTAAGAACATGGTTGATGGAGCAGTTGCGCTCGCAGAGTTTGCTCATGTTGTTGCAAAGAATTACAAAGTAAATATTGGAATTCACACAGATCATTGCCCAGCAGAAAAGTTAGATGGCTTTATGCGTCCACTTCTTGCAATTGGTGCAGAGCGAATTAAGTCTGGCAAGGGACCATTGTTTACTTCACATATGTGGGATGGATCAGCGGTCGACATGGTTGAAAACATGAAGGTTGCTAAGGAAATGTTGGCGATGTCTGTTGCTGCCAAAACTATTCTTGAAATTGAAATCGGCGTTGTCGGCGGAGAAGAAGATGGCATCGAAGCAAAGCATGATGCGAAGCTGTACTCAACACCGGAAGATGCATTAATGACAATTGAAACTCTTGGTGCCGATGCAAATGCTCGCTACATGGTGGCAGCAACATTCGGAAATGTTCACGGTGTTTACAAGCCAGGCAATGTTGTACTGCAACCAAAAATCCTTGCAACATTGCAAGAAGCGGTTGCTGCAAAGCTTGGACTACCAGCCGGAAGCAAGCCAATGGACTTGGTTTTCCATGGTGGGTCTGGATCGCTACTTTCCGAAATCCGCGAATCACTTGATTACGGTGTAATTAAGATGAATATCGACACAGATACTCAGTACGCATTTACTCGCCCAGTTGTTGATCACATGCTCAAGAACTATGACGGCGTGCTAAAGATCGATGGCGAAGTTGGAAACAAGAAGGCTTACGATCCACGTGCATGGGGCAAAGCTGCAGAAGCAGGAATGGCAGCTCGCGTTGTTCGTGGCTGTGAAGATTTACGTTCTGCCGGTACTTCATCACTTAAGTAATTAACAACTAGTCGGAGAGGCTTTACTCATGCCTGCATTGGTATTACTCGGAGCTCAGTGGGGCGACGAAGGCAAGGGTAAAGCTACCGATTTATTGGGTGATCGCGTTGATTATGTAGTTCGCTATCAAGGCGGAAACAATGCAGGCCACACAGTTGTAATCGGTGATCAAAAGTATGCACTTCACTTGCTGCCATCTGGAATTCTTTCTCCTAATGTGATTCCTGTAATTGGTAACGGTGTTGTGATTGATCCAAGTGTTTTGCTTGAAGAAATTCGTGGCTTAAATGAGCGCGGTATAAATACAAGCAAACTTTTGATTTCAACAAATGCTCACTTGATTACGCCTTATCACCGCACAATCGACAAGGTATCCGAGCGCTTCTTGGGTAAGTCAAAGATCGGTACAACAGGTCGCGGTATCGGACCGGCCTATGCCGACAAGATCAACCGCATCGGTATTCGTGTGCAAGATTTATTTGATCCATCAATTCTTCGTCAAAAACTTGAAGGTGCGCTGCGCGATAAGAACCAGATTTTGATTAAGGTTTTCAACCGCAAGAACATCGAAGTAGATGAAGTTCTAGAAGAATATTTAAAGTATGCAGATCTTTTGCGACCATACGTTGCAGATACAGTTTTGATTTTGGATGAAGCGCTAAAGGCTGGAAAGAAAGTACTTCTGGAGGGTTCTCAGGGCACATTGTTGGATGTCGATCATGGAACATATCCCTTTGTTACATCCAGTAATCCAACAGCAGGTGGAGCGTGTACAGGTTCAGGAATTGGACCAACAAAGATCGACCGTGTAATTGGTATTTTAAAGGCTTATACAACTCGCGTCGGTAGCGGTCCTTTCCCAACGGAATTATTTGATGAAGATGGCGAAGCGCTACGACGCATTGGTGGAGAAATCGGCGTGACTACTGGCCGTGCACGTCGCTGCGGTTGGTTTGATGCACCGATTGCTCGTTATGCAGTTCGAGTAAATGGTTTAACTGATTTCTTTCTTACAAAGCTAGATGTACTAACTGGCTGGGAAAAGATTCCAGTTTGTGTTGCATACGAAATCGATGGAAAGCGTGTTGAAGAGCTGCCAGCATCACAAACAGATTTCCACCATGCAAAGCCAATTTATGAATACTTAGCTGGCTGGACTGAAGATATTTCTAATGCTCGCAAATTGTCAGATCTTCCGAAGAATGCTCAAGATTATGTTGCGTTCCTGGAAAAGATTTCAGGTGCGCCTATGAGTGCAATCGGCGTAGGCCCCGGTCGCGATCAAACAATTGTCGTAAAGGATTTCATCTAAGAATGAAAATCCTCCTAGTCGGAAGCGGCGGACGCGAACACGCACTAGGAGCAGGACTGCAAGCAGATCCAGCATGTACCGAACTACATGTTGCACCGGGCAATCCCGGCATCGCACAATTTGCACAGTGTCATCCGCTTGTTGTTACAGATAATCAGGCGATTCTTGAATTAGCTCAGCGATTAAACATTGATCTCGTTGTTATTGGTCCTGAACTTCCTTTAGTAAATGGAGTTGCTGACATCCTGCGAGCAGCCAATTTCGCGGTTTTTGGGCCATCTAAAGACGCTGCCCAATTAGAGGGTTCAAAGAACTTTGCTAAAGAAGTCATGCGGGATGCAGGCGTTCCAACTGCGCATAGTTTTACCTGCACAACGCAAGAAGAAATCGAAATTGCACTGGACGCATTTGGTGCTCCATATGTTGTAAAAGATGACGGACTTGCTGCAGGTAAAGGTGTTGTTGTTACCAATGATCGTCAAGAAGCTTTAGATCATGCATTAGCGTGCAAACGAGTTGTTATTGAAGAGTTTTTAAATGGTCCTGAGGTGTCACTATTTGGTATTAGTGATGGAACAACAATTGTGCCAATGCAACCCGCACAAGATTTCAAGCGAGCATTTGATGGTGATGACGGTCCAAACACCGGTGGTATGGGTGCGTATTCACCACTGCCATGGGCACCATCAGACATTATTGAAGATACATACAAACAAGTTTTGGCCCCGATGATTGCTGAAATGGCTGCGCGCGGAACACCATTTGTTGGTTTGCTCTATGCAGGTCTTGCACTTACCGATCACGGAACTCGTGTCATTGAATTCAATGCGCGCTTCGGTGATCCAGAAACTCAAGTGTTGATTCCACTACTTAAAACACCGCTTGCGACTTTGTTATACAACGCTGCAACTGGAAATCTAAAAGAGACAACTTTGGATTGGAAGGATGATTCAGCGGTAACAGTTGTGTTGGCTGCTGAAGGTTATCCAATGGCACCAAAGAGTGGCGGAGTGATTGCAGGGTTTTCTGCAATCGAAAATGTTCAGATTTATCATGCCGGCACAGCCCACAGTGACCAAGGTGTTGTTGCATCAGGTGGTCGGGTTCTAACAGTTACGGGAATTGGTGAGGATCTGACTGAAGCCCGAAATCTCGCCTACCGTGCGATTAGCCAAATCTCACTTTCTGGATCTTTCTATCGCACAGACATCGCGCTTAATGCGTCGGTGGCAGAGAAGGGCAATTAAATGACGGATAATTCACCAATGAGCCTGCTCGCTAGCCGATATGCATCAGCTGCGATGCGCGAAATCTTCGCTCCGGAGGCCAAAATTATCGCCGAACGTGCGCTGTGGATTGCTGTCATGCGCGCTCAATCAACGCTGGGCCATGCAATCTCCAAGGATGTAATTACAGATTATGAAAATGTAATTACACAGGTGGATCTTGCATCAATTGACGCCCGCGAAAAGCAGACCCGTCACGATGTTAAAGCACGCATTGAAGAGTTCAACGCACTTGCTGGCCATGAAGCTATTCACGCAGGCATGACTAGCCGTGATTTAACTGAAAACATAGAAGCGCTGCAGATTCGAAATGGGCTAGAAATTGTTCATGACAAGGTCGTGACACTCCTCGCTCGACTGGCAGAGCGCTCGGCACAGTATGCGGATCAACCAATTGCTGGGCGTTCACATAATGTTCCTGCACAGATCACAACTTTAGGAAAACGTTTCGCGTCCGCTGCAGAAGAGTTGTTGTTTGCATACGAACGATTGACTGCGTTACAAGATCGCTACCCGATGCGTGGCATTAAGGGCCCCGTCGGAACAGCACAAGATTCAATTGATCTTCTTGGATCAACAGATGCCCACTTTAAATTAGAAGGTGCAATTGCCAAAGAACTTGGCTTTAACAATGTTCTAGATTCAACTGGTCAAATATATCCACGCTCTTTTGATTATGATGTTGTAACAACACTTGTTCAGATTGCAGCATCACCATCATCTCTGGCTACTTCAATTCGCTTGATGGCTGGTGCCGAACTTGTTACAGAAGGCTTTAAAGCCGGTCAAGTAGGTAGCAGCGCAATGCCTCACAAAATGAACACACGTTCATGTGAGCGAGTAAATGGGCTTTCAGTTGTTTTGCGTGGTTATGCATCAATGGTCGGCGAGCTATCTGGTGATCAATGGAATGAAGGCGATGTTGCATGCAGCGTTGTTCGCCGTGTTGCGCTGCCTGATGCTTTCTATGCAACAGACGGATTGCTCGAAACAATGCTTACAGTCCTTGATGAATTCGGTGCGTTCCCAGCGGTAATTAGCGCTGAATTAGAGCGCTATTTGCCGTTCTTAGCAACAACAAAGATTCTGATGGCCGCTATCAAGTGCGGCGTTGGTCGCGAAGTGGCTCATGAAGTTATTAAAGAGCATGCTGTAAAGGCAGCTCTTGGAATGCGCGAAGGAAAGAAAAACACACTTCTGGATGATCTTGCAGCAGATGATCGTCTACCACTTGATCGCGCAGCACTAACTGCGTTGATCAGTGATCCCATCGAATTTACTGGCGAAGCTCGCCAACAAGTAGCTCGAGTCGTTAGTCGCATCGGTGCGATTACTTCCGCGCACCCTGCCGCAGCGCAGTACAAGCCCGGCTCTATTCGGTGAGCGGCTTTGGCCCAGCTGGCCCACCGCCAGCGCCTGAAATAAATGGGTGGAAACATCTGCGTACCGGAAAAGTTCGAGAGCTATACACAAATGATAAGAATGAAATTTTGTTGGTTGCATCGGATCGAATTTCAGCATATGACTGGGTGATGCCAACTGTTATCCCTGGCAAAGGCGAAGTGCTTACCCAACTATCACTTTTTTGGTTTGAACTACTAGAAGATATTGTCGGAAATCATATTGTTTCCACTGATGTTCCTGCTGTGGTTGAAGATCGTGCGATTATTGTGCAACCGTTAACTATGTTTGAAATTGAATGCGTAGCTCGCGGATACCTAACAGGCAGCGGTTGGAGTGAGTATCAGGACAACGCAATGGTCTGCGGAAATAAGTTACCGGATGGATTGCTTGATGGATCTAAACTTCCAGCTGAAATTTTTACTCCAGCCACAAAAGCTGAAATTGGCGATCACGACATAAATATTGATTATGAAGGAGCTATAAAAATTGTTGGAGCAGATGATGCTGCTCAACTTCGCGAGCTAACAATTGCGTTGTATAAAACCGCAGCAGAGTTTGCAGCTAGCCGAGGAATCATCGTGGCAGATACAAAGTTTGAATTCGGCCGCAACGATAAAGGCCAGATCCTTCTTGGTGATGAGGCTCTAACCCCTGATTCTTCACGGTTTTGGGAGGCCTCAACCTGGAAGCCAGGCGGGGTCCAACCATCCTATGACAAACAATTTCTACGCGACTACCTAGTATCAAGTGGATGGGATAGAAATAGCCCACCCCCTGAATTACCTAATGAGATCGTAGAAAAAACAGCACAACGCTACGAAGAAGCATTTTTCCGTATTACCGGCAGCAAGTTCTAACAGGGAGAGCACAAAATGGCAAAGATCGTGGTTGATGTGATGTTAAAGCCCGAGATTCTTGATCCTCAGGGAAACGCGGTTGCATCTGCGCTGCCACGACTGGGATTCACCTTTGCTACATCTGTCCGCCAAGGAAAACGATTTGAAATAGAAATTGATGGTGAACCAACACCTGCGCAATTAGCTGAGGTAGAAAAAGCTGCAGAAGTATTGCTCTCTAACCCAGTGATTGAAAACTACGTCGTGAGAGTTGAGAAGTAATGCGCGTTGGAGTAATTACATTTCCAGGAACCCTGGATGATCGTGATGCTGCCCGCGCAGTAGTAGTTGGTGGAGCCGAAGCGGTTTCATTGTGGCATGGAGATGCGGATTTAAAAAACGTTGATGCAGTAATTCTGCCCGGTGGATTTTCTTATGGTGATTATCTTCGTTGTGGTGCGATTTCACGTTTTGCACCAGTAATGCAACTTGTCATTGAAGCAGCTAATAAGGGAATGCCAGTTCTTGGTATTTGTAATGGTTTCCAAGTTCTGTGCGAATCGCATTTATTGCCAGGTGCTTTAACGCGCAACTCTGATCTGCACTTTCTGTGTCGTGATCAAGAGATTGAAATTGTTAATAATGCAACCGCGTGGACAAGTTCATTTAAACAAGGCGAACAGATCGTTATCCCTCTTAAGAATGGTGAAGGCTCATTTCAGTGTGATGATCAAACCCTTGCAATGCTCGAGAACGAAGGCCGTGTTATTGCCCGTTATGTAGGTGAAAACCCCAACGGATCACGCAATTTGATCGCTGGAATCACTAATGCCAAGGGCAATGTCGTGGGTCTAATGCCGCACCCAGAGCATGCGATTAATGAGCTAACTGGACCATCTGCCCAAGGCCTTGGTTTCTTTACTTCAATCTTGAATGCAATGGTGAAGTAATGGCGTTAGATACAGTAGCAATCGCACAGTCGACACCTGATAATTCACAACCATTTGCCGAACTAGGTTTAAAACCAGATGAGTACGCACGCATCAAGGAAATTCTTGGTCGACGTCCAACCTCATCTGAGCTAGCGATGTATTCAGTGATGTGGTCTGAGCATTGTTCATATAAATCATCAAAGGTGCACTTAAAGCAGTTTGGCGAAAAAGCACCACAGTCTGATGCGTTGTTAGTTGGCATTGGTGAAAACGCTGGTGTTGTTGATGTGGGTCAGGGATATGCCGTAACTTTTAAAATTGAATCACACAACCACCCGTCATTTATCGAGCCTTATCAAGGTGCAGCAACAGGTGTTGGTGGAATTGTTCGTGACATTCTGACAATGGGTGCTCGCCCAATTGCAGTTATGGATCCTTTGCGTTTTGGCCCAGCAGATGCGCCAGATACCCGTCGTGTATTGCCAGGAATTATTGCCGGTGTTAGTGGGTACGGAAACTGCTTAGGCCTGCCAAACATTGGTGGCGAAGTTACATTTGATGAAACATATGCTGGCAATCCACTTGTTAACGCTTTGTGTGTTGGCGTGATGAAGCACAGCGATATTAAGTTGGCCAAGGCAGCAGGTGCTGGCAATTTAGTTGTGTTGTACGGCGCAAAAACAGGTGGCGATGGAATTGGTGGAGTATCCGTACTTGCCTCAGAAACATTTGGTGCTGGTGGATCTACTAAGCGCCCAAGCGTTCAGGTGGGTGATCCATTTGTTGAGAAGGTTCTCATTGAGTGTTCACTAGAAATCTTTGCTGAAGATTTAGTTGTAGGCATCCAAGACCTTGGCGGGGCAGGCTTATCCTGTGCCACAAGCGAGCTGGCATCAGGTGGTTCAGGTGGCATGACAGTGCAGTTAGACAAGGTTCCGCTGCGCGACCCATCCCTTTCCCCTGAAGAGATCTTGATGTCTGAATCTCAAGAGCGCATGTGCGCAATTGTTGAGCCAAGCAAGATTGCTCGATTTTTGGAAATCTGCAAGAAGTGGGATGTAACTGTCACTGTAATTGGCGAAGTAACTGATGGAAACCATCTTGAAATCACATGGAATGGTGAGTTAATAGTTGATGTACCACCACGCACTGTGGCCCATGATGGTCCTGTCTACAACCGACCATTGGCACAACCGGCATATATCGATCAAGTAAATGGGCTAAAGGTAAATGTGCCTATTCCTGTCACCGCTGCAGAAATTAAAGCTGCAGTTCTAAAATTGGCAGCAGCCCCAAACCTTGCAGATAAATCATGGGTTACATCCCAATATGACAAATATGTTCAAGGAAACACAATTCAATCTCAACCAGATGATTCTGGCATGGTTCGTATTGATGAGACAACACATCTAGGTGTTGCAATCTCAACAGATGCCAATGCAAACTGGTCATATTTAAATCCATATCAAGGGGCCAAATTAGCGTTGGCAGAGGCCGCACGAAATATTGCAACAGCAGGTGCCAGACCTTTGGCTGTGACTAACTGCCTTAACTTTGGCTCTCCAGAAGACCCAGGTGTTATGTGGCAGTTTGCGGAATCAGTGCGAGGATTAGCAGATGGTTGTTTAGAAATGGGATTACCTGTTACAGGCGGAAATGTTTCCTTCTATAACCAGACCGGATCTGTTGCAATCTTGCCAACCCCCGTTATTGGTGTGTTGGGTGTAATTCAAGATGTTCGAACTCGCACTCCAATGAGTTTTACTGAAGCAGGAGTAGATCTTTACCTTGTCGGTGAAACACATGAAGACCTTGCCGGAAGCGAATGGGCGTTCTTGCATAACCAACGGGTTGGACAATCACCTGATGCTGATTTACAGCGTGAAATGCGGCTTATCGAGCTACTCCTTGAAGGCAATTCATTCTTTGCAGCAGCTCATGATCTAAGCCAAGGTGGATTATCTGCCGGTTTAACTGAAATGGTTTTACGTCATAAAGTCGGCGCAACAATTTCATTAGATAACGCAGGCGTTGCCTTAATCAGTGAGACCCCTGGTCGCGTACTTGTTGCAATTGATCCAGCACATACTTCAAAGCTAGAAGGATTGGCTCTTAAGAATTCGATAGCAATTACAAAGCTTGGCGTAACTGGGGGAGACTCCTTAACCATTAATGATGCAGTTATCTCATTGTCTGAACTTTCAACAGCTCACACTTCTACATTTCCACGGTTGTTTGGGTGATTGATATGCGCGACCAACAGATACTCGAACAGGTTAAGAGCACTCTTGCGCTTTTGACTGCAAAGGCACCTGGTCGTGCAATCGAAGTACGTATTCCTCCATATGCAGCGGTGCAATGTGGCGATGGCCCAACACATACTCGGGGTACTCCACCAAATACTATTGAAATGAATGCAAATACCTGGCTAGCGTTAGCATCTGGAAAGTTAAGTTGGTCAGATGCCATGAATAGCGGGGCTATAGCCGCTTCCGGTGTCCGGGCTGATTTAACTGATTACCTACCGTTAGGATCTGATCTATGAGACGCCCTGATGGTTTGCTCAATCACAATGTTTTGGGCGATGACAAAGGCCCCCAAGATGCTTGTGGTGTGTTTGGCGTATGGGCACCGGGTGAAGAGGTGGCAAAACTTTCATTTTATGGTTTGTACGCATTGCAACATCGCGGGACAGAATCTGCTGGAATCGCAACAAGTGATGGCGAAAGAATCCTTATCTTTAAAGATATGGGGCTTGTTTCGCAGGTATTTACCGAAGGTGATCTTGCAACACTTAAAGGCAACCTTGCTATTGGTCACTGTCGATACAGCACGACTGGCTCAAGCACTTGGGTTAATGCACAGCCCACATTACGTCCAACTAACTACGGAACACTGGCTTTAGCTCATAACGGCAACCTGACAAATACGGGGGATTTAGCCGAACTAGTGCAAAAGCTTGAGGGTTCAGCAACAAGTATGAGTGGCATAACAACAGATACAGAAATTATGACCGCCCTAATTGCGTTGCAGGATGAAAAGAATGTTGAAGCAAGCGCGCTTGCAGTACTGCCACAACTAGAAGGTGCGTTCTCCCTTGTCTTTATGGATGAACAGACCTTGTATGCCGCGCGCGATCGACATGGTGTCAGACCATTGGTATTAGGAAAACTCGAAACTGGCTGGGTGGTTGCTTCTGAAAGCGCCGCTCTAGATATTGTTGGTGCTGCATTTGTTCGGGAAATCGAACCTGGAGAATTTATTGCAATTGATGTAAATGGTGTCCGTTCACAACGGTGGGCAGAGGCACAACCAAAAGGTTGCTTATTTGAATATGTTTATCTCGCACGTCCAGATACAACAATTGCTGGCAGTGGAATCCATAAAACACGTGTTGCAATTGGAGCACAACTAGCAAAAGAAGCTCCAGCAGAAGCTGATCTTGTAATTCCAGTACCTGAATCAGGAACACCAGCTGCAATTGGTTATGCAAAAGAGTCTGGGATCCCATTTGGGTTGGGTCTTGTTAAGAACTCTTACGTGGGCCGTACATTTATTCAGCCTTCACAGACAATTCGCCAGCTTGGAATTCGGTTAAAGCTAAACCCATTGCGCGAGATTATTGAAGGCAAGCGCATAGTTGTCGTGGACGATTCAATTGTTCGCGGAAATACACAGCGCGCGATTGTTCGTATGTTGCGCGAGGCTGGTGCCCGCGAGATTCATGTGCGCATTTCATCCCCACCGGTTAAGTGGCCCTGCTATTACGGAATCGATTTTGCAACCCGCGCCGAATTAATTGCTAATGGGTTAGAGGTAGAAGAGATTCGCCGCTCAATCGGTGCTGATTCTTTGGGATATGTTTCTTTGGATGGCCTAATTTCAGCGACCCAGGTGGCTTCTGACCGCCTGTGTTCTGCCTGCTTTACTGGTGAATATCCGATTCGTATCCCTGAAGACTTGTCTGAAGGAAAGTTGCGGCTAGAGATTACAGAAGTGCACGGTATCTAATGTCTACATATAAAGATGCAGGCGTTGATATCGATGCTGGAGATCGCGCGGTCGAATTAATGAAGGCTTCAATAGCCAAGGCGTCTCGTCCTGAAGTAGTTGGCAGTATCGGAGGCTTTGCTGGTTTATTTGATGCAAGCAAATTAAAGAATATGAAACAACCTTTGCTGGCAACATCAACTGATGGCGTGGGCACAAAGACTGAAATCGCTCGTGCGCTTGGAAAGTACGACACTATTGGCGAAGATTTGGTTGCCATGGTTGTTGATGATTTAGTTGTGTGTGGTGCTGAACCTTTGTTTATGACGGATTACATTGCAGTTGGAAAAGTTATTCCAGAAAATATTGCTGACATTGTTGCCGGAATCGCACGAGGATGCGCAAAAGCAAATACCGCATTAATCGGTGGAGAAACCGCCGAGCATCCTGGTTTATTGGCAGATGATGAATTTGATATTGCTGGTGCTGCAACTGGTGTTGTTGATGCAGATCGACAGCTAGGCGCTCATCGCGTTAAGACTGGCGATGTAATTATTGGCATGCCAGCAAGTGGTTTTCATGCAAATGGATTTTCTCTAGTCCGCCACATAATCAAGACCGCTGGATTAAGTCTGCATGCAAACGTCAGCGAATACGGAATTACATCAGGTGAAGTGTTTTTAATGCCCACTGAGATTTACACACTTGATTGTTTAGCTTTGATTAAGTCAATGCCAGAACATTTGCACGCTTTTTCACACATTACCGGTGGTGGAATTGCAGAAAATACTGCACGAGTGATTCCAGAACATCTAACAGCTACGTATGATCGTTCAACATGGTCATTGCCTGTTGAAATGGAGTTCATGGCAAAGATGGGTGGAGTTCCTCAGGTCGATATGGAGCGCACCTGGAACTGTGGCATCGGAATGAGCGCATTTGTTGACCCATCTGTAGCTGATCTGACCTTGCGATCTTTGGCCGCTCGAGGGATGAAAGCCTGGGTCGCCGGGGTTGTAACCGAGCGTAAGGGCTCTGATCCACGCTCAACTTTGGAAGGTTCCTACCAAGCGCGATAACCTACCTCCCTGACGCACAGCAATTAGTGAAGGAGGTCGCCCATGGGTCGCGGCCGCGCAAAAGCAAAGCAAACCAAAGTTGCACGTGATTTGAAATATAACGCGCAAGATATGGATCTTGATCGTCTTGCCAAAGAACTTCACGGCGAAGTCGATAACACTTCACGCAAGGATGATGACGATCCTTTTGCTGAAGGTAATTACATTCCACGTGCGTGAGAGCTACACCGTACGTCGCTTCACTTCGTATCTACGAACCACTTTCTGCATTTGATCCAGCTGATCGTTTACGCTGGCAAAATTTAGAAAGCGATGAAACAAGTTTTAATCGTGAAGAAGAATTAGCGCTACATCGTATTGTTCAACCCGAGCCACCAGCAGGTCGCCCGGATGGGGTGCACGTTTTAGATCGCAATGGCATCCGATATGTATCACCTTGGGCAACCGCAACTCGTTGTTGGGCTGCATTAGATAATTTCAAAGAATCTTTACCAAGTACCGTTGTTCCATTTTTCGTTTCATCTGCAATGGAAGAAGTAATTACTGCAGGAGTAGATTTGTTGGACGATAAAGTGCCGCATATTCTCAATGAAACATGGATAATTCCGCCGCGCTGGTTTATTTTGTTTGCACCTGATGAACGCTTTCGCGGTGATAATGCGCATGGAAAGTTTTGTATTTCGCATACAACGATCGCTAATGCAAAACAACGATGTGATACCGCGCATGATGCGGTCCTAAGTGCTTTTGGTGATGGTCCGGTCGAACAAGAACTTGAAAATTTATTAGCATGGTTAGAAATGTTCCATCCACAATCATTAGTAGAACTTGATTACGGTGGATTAGCTAACTACATGGAAAAAGCGTTACGTGATTCAGGTGAGGATGGATTAGAAGCAGACACATCTATTGAAGATGTAACTAGTTCAGTTGCTGGCCTAGCCACCGCTGATGGCATGGCGGCCGGGGTTGGATATCAACGTTTAATGTCCCGTTGGCGCTTAGTTCAGGCTTTTGAACAAGCCTCTTAATCTTCATAATGTGGGTATTGCTTCACGCTCACATACGGGCAATACTTCACCCCAATACAGGTCAATTCGGACACAGCACAATCTAAAGGAGTCACTATGAACAACCGCATCCCTGATGCTGAAGTTCTTTTGACCCCCAAAGAGGTCGCACAACGATTTCATGTAAACCCAAAGACTGTTACACGCTGGGCAAAGGCTGGAAAGCTGACAGCGATTCGCACATTAGGTGGCCATCGTCGCTATCGCGAATCAGAAGTTCTAGAACGTTTGCGCGAATACAAAGAGTCGAGTTCTTAGCCCGTCCAACTATTACTTTGGAAGGCGGTAGACTTAACTCATGGCCGATAAAAATGATGACATGAAGGCACGAATGCTTGCCGCCCTTGAAGCTAAAAAGAACAAGCCAGGTGCGCCAGGTACACAAGCTCATGCTGAATCAGGATCAAAGATCCGCGGCGGACAACGCAGTGGTGGAGCTCCTCAGGTCCAGCGCAAGGCCGGACCTTCAGGTTCTGGTTCTGCTGGCTAAACTCTTTACTGAGTAATTACCAGAGTTGATCGTGCTTCAACCACAATCGAGTTTCCTGTTATTTTGCGAATAACAGAAGTGCCCGCGATTGCAGATTCAACAAGAACCGACCAACTTCCAGATTTCGGCAAAGTAATTGTTTGCGGCGTTGTGTTCGCATTGTGTACAACAACCAATGTCGCTGCAGAATCTTTAACTGCACTGCCATTGATTGAGTAAGCGATAGTTCCTTCAGGTGAAGTTAAGAACTTCAGATTTTTTCTTACCTGATCAGTAGTTTCCATACGGAAAGCAGGATGCGCCTTACGCAAAGAGATCAAGCCCTTGAAGTACTTAACCGTTGAAGCGTTTGTTGATTGAGTGCTCCATTTTAAGGAATTCACAAGGTCGCTAGATTTGTAGCTATTTGGATCTCCACCCTTTGATCGCAGAAATTCTTGTCCTGCTTGCATAAATGGCATTCCCTGAGCCAAGAAGGGAATTGATGACGCAAGTCGGCTCAATTGTGCGATTTCCGCTGGTTTTGCATCCTTAACGCTGGCAGTAATTTTGTCTACCAAAGTCATGTTGTCATGTGATTCAACATAGTTTACTGATTGACCTGGTTCTGTTGTAGTCCACTTTGTCATTATCTCCGTGGAGTAATCAGTATTACCAACGATACCTGCAAGAACATTCATCTTTGAAGTGAACTTTCCTGTGGCAAAACCGGTGTCTGCGGAATCAAAAACAGAACCTTTAATACCATCTCGAATTTGATCATTAAAGTGTGCAACTCTTGGCAACTTAGCGATGTTGAGTTGGTTTGCTCGCTTATCTGCTGGCAGAGTTCCCATGTTCCAACCTTCTCCAATAACGAGAATAGTCGGATCAATTTTCTTGAGTGCGGCAGTAATTTCATTAATAGTTTGGATATCCATTAATCCCATTAAGTCAAAACGGAATCCATCTAAGTTGTACTCAGTTGTCCAGTACTTAACGGAATCTACAATGAATTTACGAACCATTGGTCGCTCGGATGCAACGTCGTTGCCACAGCCGCTACCACTCGTTAAGTTTCCATTGTCATCTCTACGGAAGAAATATCCTGGAACAATTAAGTTTTGACTAAATGTATTAGCGTTTGAAACATGGTTATAAACCACATCCATATTCACTCGAAGTCCAGCTTTGTGCAAGCCCATGATCGCAGTTTTCAGTTCAGTGATGCGTGCAGTTGGCTTGGTTGGATCAGAGCTATATGAACCTTCGGGTACATTGTAATTTTGAGGATCATAACCCCAGTTAAATGTTGGGAGATTTTCATTAACGGTAGCAAAATCAAAGATCGGCAACAATTCAACGTGAGTTACACCGAGATCCTTGATGGCAGCTACGCCAGTTTTTACTCCCTTATTGCTGGTGTTCAAATCTGCTAGTGCTAAAAACTTACCTTTATTTTTTGCTGGAATACCACTAGACGCATCTATAGAAAGATCTCGAACATGAAGTTCATAGATAATGGCATCAGTTGGCTTGCCACTAAATTTTGGTTTTGAAGAACCCCAACCCTTTGGATCTGTGGAATCCAAATTGACAATAACTCCGCGCAACCCATTTACAGTTGTAGCGCGTACATATGGGTCTACTGCTTCGTTGACTGTGTTGTTTACGCTAACTCGATAGTTAAATACTGTTCCATTTTGGTCACCTTTAAGAGTTGCAACCCAAGTTCCCTTTGTGTCATATGTCATTTTTGTTAATGCACCAGATGATGAAGGGGAATCAGATGCCTTGTAGGTCACTACATTCACAGCTGTAGCTGTTGGAGCCCACACACGTAATTTTGTTGAGGCCTTTGTATATGTGACACCTAAGTCATTGCCTGTGTAGGTGTACTTAGCGGCAAATTCTGGAGAGTCATACAATTTAGTTAACTCTATTGCAGGGTTCTTTGGAATCGGTGTTGTAGGAATTGAGTAGTGAATAGTTGGGTCTCCTTGTCGTAACCAAATTTCAACATTTCCATTATCTGGAATATTGGTAATAAATCGATCATCACCCATGTCTTTTGAATCCCAAGCGCCTTTTCTAACAATTATTCCGATATTTTCAAACTTATCCATTCCTTCAATTTTAACCGTTGCTATTTTTCCAAAAGCATCGTCGGAGGTGAATGTAACTCCGTTAGAGTTAACATCAACATCTGCACCAGAGGTCAGATTTTTCCATAACCACAAATTCCAATCCTGATAGTCATTACCAGGGCGCTGGTAATGGACAGTTAGATTGACGGTAGATGGAATAGCAGAGGCGATTGCAGGCAAGCCAAAGGTAAAGGTTGCAAGCAAAGCCACCAGTAGTTGAAATTTCTTGGATGTGGTTGGGTTTCTCATAACCGAAACCTATCTAAGAAATTCCTAGAAATAAACGGTTACAGCAGACCGCGTCGCTTCAGAAGTGGCTCAATTTTTGAATCTCGACCGCGGAAGTTGCGGAACATCTGCATAGAATCGATCGAACCGCCACGTCCCAGAAGCGTGTTCTTGAAATGCTCGCCATTGGCGCGCAGCAATCCACCATTTTCCTTAAACCAGTCAACAGTATCTGCATCCAATACTTCGGACCAGATGTAGCCGTAATACCCAGATGAATATCCACCAGCAAAGATGTGACTGAAATAAGTTGAACGGTAACGTGTTGGGACTGGTGCAAAATCCAATCCGTAATCCTTAATTGCTTGAGCTTCAAATGCTTCTACATCCGTAACTTTGGCTGCTTGTTCAGTCGTAAGTTGATGCCAGGCAAGATCCAGAATTGCAGCAGACAAGTAACTGGTAGTTGCATGACCCTCGTTAAAGGTGCGCGCAGCATTTAAGTTATCAATCCATTCCTGCGGCAACTTCTCATTAGTTTCATGATGACGTGCATAATTTTCGACAACCTCAGGCCACAAAATCCACATCTCATTTACCTGAGATGGGAATTCTACAAAGTCACGCTGAACTGATGTACCCGAAACACGTGGATATTTAACAAGTGAAAGCAATCCATGGATTGCATGGCCAAACTCGTGGAATAAAGTTGTGATTTCATCGTATGTAAGAAGTGTTGGCTTACCTGCAGGAGGTTTTGGAATATTTAAGTTGTTGACAACAACAGGTAATTGATCAAACAAGAAGTTCTGATCAACCAAGTTGTTCATCCATGCTCCACCACGCTTTGAATCACGCGTGTAGAAGTCTCCAATGAACAAGCCAACCTTGGTGCCATCCTCATTGTTTACTTCAAAGGCCCGAGCCTCTGGGTGATAAGTAACCAGATCAGGGCGCTCTTTGAATGTGATTCCAAATAATTTGGTTGCAGCAAAGAAGACACCATCACGTAAAACACGTTCTAGTTCAAAGTATGGGCGCATCTTTGTTGTATCAATGTTGTACTTTTCTAAACGAACTTGCTCTGTGTAGAAACCCCAGTCCCAGCTTTCTATATCTGAACCAGCGGACTTCTTAAGATCTTCAGCCTCTGCCTTTGCGTTACGAACGGCAGCAGGTGCAATCTTTCGAAGCATTGCATGCACATTGTCTGGATGCTCTGCAGTCTGGACAGCAATTACATGTTCTGAATGAGTTTGCTTGCCGAATAACTGTGCGCGCTCAGCACGCAGCTTGACTATCTGAAGCAAGACAGGCTTGTTGTCGTTTTCATTTGCACGGTTAGCTTTTTGCTTAGACGCTTCCATAATTTTCTTGCGAAGTTCGCGGTTGGTCAACGAATCAAGTACTGGATTACCGGTGAAGTTCACCATTCCGATTAACCACTTGCCATCATGTCCGCGATCATTGGCAGCCGCAGCAGCCGCAGCGATCTCATTTTCACTAAGACCATCTAGCTCTTCAATTGAGTCAACAAGAACTGCTAAATCATTGGTATCGGCTAAGACATTCTTTCCAAACTGAGTTTCTAGCTTTGATAGCTCTTCATTTAGCTCTTTCAACCGATCGCGCTGTGCTTCAGTTAAGTGGGCACCAGCATGAATCAAATCCTTGTAATAACGTTCAAGCAACCAGGCATCTTCGCTATTTAACCCAATTGATTCGCGTGCATCGTAAAGATCTTTGATTCTCTTGAACAAGACCGGATTTAATTGGATTGCATCTTGATGAGCAGCAAGCTTTGGAGCCATTTCCTCTTCGATGGCATCTAATGCATCGCTGGTATCACTTGAAGACTTGTTGTAGAAAACTAGCAACATGCGCATCAACATCTGCCCGCTCTTTTCAAGAGCAACAATTGTGTTTTCAAATGTGGCTGCACCCGGAGTATCCAGAATCGCCTTAACTTCTGCTAACTGCTGTGTGCATCCTTCATAGAAGGCAGGCAGATAGTGCTCAACTTTTATGTCAGCAAATGGAGGCAACTCGTATTCAAGGGTGCTTCTTTGGGCAAATGGGTTCGCGTTTGTCATAGCGCGCATACTACCTATTTAGAAATACAAAGAAAGGGTGAACTAGTGAGGACGGCGTCGACGTTGGCTTGAGTTTGGACGAGGGCGCTTTCCACCACTTCGTACAGACTTTTCAACGATTGGCACGATGTAAGGAATACCTGTTGGCTCCTGTGCGCCCGTAATCTTCATTAATTCAGTACTTAGCGGTGTAACTCCAACAAACTTAGGGGTTACGCCGGCACGTTGTGTAAGTCCGCCGATTGATTTCTGTTGACGTGTAGTCGCAAGAGTTACAACAGTTCCGGCCTCACCAGCACGTGCTGTACGACCAGCGCGGTGCAGATAATCCTTGTGATCTGTTGGCGCATCAACATGCACAACAAGTGAAATTCCATCAACGTGAATACCGCGTGCTGCAACATCTGTTGCAACCAGTGCAGCGTTAGCGGTCTCCTTGAAGAGAGCCAAAGTACGTGTACGCACAGCTTGTGATTTTCCACCGTGCAATGCACCAACTGGAACACCTGCGTGAGCAAGTTTGTCAGCTAAGCGATCTGCGCCGCGTTGAGTCTTCACGAACAAAATAGTTTTTCCGTTTCGAGCCGCAACCTGATTTGTGATGTCATCTTTATCAGTTGGGTTCATAACTAATACGTAGTGCTCCATTGTTGAAACTGATGCACGATCGTTTTGTAGTGAGTGAGTCTTTGGGTTCTTCAAGTACTGACGAACTAATGAATCAACACCACGGTCAAGAGTTGCAGAGAACAAGAGACGCTGACCATCAAGTTTTGCCTGATCAAGAATTTCCTTAACAACAGGCAAGAAGCCCATGTCTGCCATCTGATCTGCTTCATCAAGAACAGTAATTTGAAGTTGGTCTAACTGAACCTCACCCTTATTAAGTAGATCGATTAAACGACCAGGTGTTGCAACCAAGATTGCTGTTCCGCGGCGCATTGCAGTGATCTGCTTTGAGTATGACATTCCACCAGCAACAACAACTGATTCATGACCAATTGAACGTGCAAGAGGCATCAAAACTTCATCGATCTGTTGTGCAAGTTCGCGAGTTGGAGTCAACACAAGGGCCAATGGCTTGTGAGGCTTTGCAACCTTGCCATTTAAGTTGTTAAGAAGTGCCAAACCAAATGCAAGAGTTTTTCCTGAACCAGTTTGTCCGCGACCTAAAATATCGTGGCCAGCCAACGCATCTGGCAATGTTGCAATCTGAATTGGGAATGGATGCAAGATTCCTTGCTTGCTAAGTGCGTTAACAAGTGGTGCAGCAATTCCAAGATCTGCAAAAGTTGTTGTGATCTCAGTTAACGGAGTCGCATCAACCAGGTTTGCATCTGCAAGGTTTGCTGAAATGTAGTTGTCATCTGCACCGAAATCGACGGCAGCGTTTGAGTGAGACTTTGAATGTGATTTGAAATCATCACGAGCATACGCTGATGAATCATTACGGCGATCGCGTACTGGGCGCTCAGCGCGGAAGTTAGCTGCGCGAGTGTCTGGTGCAACGCTGCTCTTCTTTGGACGAGTTGGATCAAACTTTTCGCGCTTACGTGGTTCAAAGTTCGGACGACCATCATCTGTGCGAGCAATCTTTGCCTTTACTGCGTCACGACGATTTGTTGGACGTGTATCAGAACTGCGTGAATCAGAGTCCTTCTTAAAAGCTGGACGTGAATCATCGCGCTTGAATGCTGGACGCTCTGCCTTCTTGTATGCCTTCTTAAACTCTGGACGTGAAGCTGGGCGTTCTGTGCGCTCGGTACGTTCTGTGCGAGCTGCACGTGGTGCTGATTCGCGGACTTCGCGCTCTTTCACAAACTTCTTTGCACGTGAATCTGGGCGCTGTGATTTTTCAATACGCGCTGAACGCTCTGCTGGTTCTTCAGTTGGACGTGGCTTTGATGCAGTTTGTTCTTGGTAACGCTTTGCGCGCAACTTTGAACGATCTGCTAAGCGAGCTTCCTTCTTTGATGTTGCAGATGTATCAACATCTGAATAACGACGAGTTGATGCAGGCTTACTTGACTGCGGCTTAGCTGCTGCACCTTTGCGCGCTGCTTTTTGCGCAGTTGTGTGACGAGCCTTAGGTGCAGATTCGGTGAAGGTTTCAACCTTCTTTGTGCGCTTAGGCTTTCCTGCTGATGCTGCGCGACGAGCTTTTCCGGGCGCGCTAATACGTGGTTGTAGAGACATAGAAATGCATACCAATCGAGACGACAAGCGCGTCTCGGGTATAGC
>JBILJK010000055.1:0-6197 GCA_044377285.1 Candidatus Planktophila sp. | reverse complement strand
TTCCTGGTATCCGAATCTGTTTGGGTCAGGCAAATTGCTAGCTTCACAAAGAGCTGTTGACGATTTGTTGGCAAAGAGTGAAGAAATACCAAAAACAATCGCGTTGCAAGAAACTATTACTTCTTTCGAATGTGTTGATGTGCGAGTTTCCTGGCACGCTGAATTCATGCAAAGCTTTTCATGTGAGGTTAGCAAGGGAGAACTTCTAGTCATCCGTGGCAAATCAGGCGTAGGTAAATCAACCCTTGCCATGGGGATGCTCGGCTTGCTGCCGTATCAAGGCTCAATTGCAGTAAATGGGAGAGAGTTATCTGGTTTTACCGATTTGAATCAGCACATCGTTGGTACAGTTCAAAAGTCACACATCTTTAATACGTCAATCCGTGAGAATTTGAAAGTTGGAAACCCAACAGCAAGTGATGATCACATCATGTCGGTGTTGGCCATGGTGGAACTAGATGGCCTAGTGGCAGAAATGGGTAACGGTCTAGATACGATTATTGGAGACTTTGGACGCATAGTCTCTGGCGGTGAAGCGAAGCGTCTTGCAATAGCCAGAACTTTATTATCAGATGCGGACGTTTACATTTTTGATGAACCTACAGAGCATTTGGATCATCAATTGGCAGCGCGAATTGAATTGGCTATCACCTCATTAATGAGGGAGAAAATAGCCATTGTGATCACCCACACTGGGTGGAACGCAGCGGATAAAACGCTGACAATGCTTCGTTAACCAACATTTGCAGCCAGTTCGCGAGAGAATGCCCGTGTGGCACAACTAGAGAACAAGGTTTCGGCGGTTGTGGGTGACCGCACCGCCAAGGTTCTTGAAACCACATTCGGGATTAAGAGCATTGGCGATCTCATGCGCCATTACCCACGCCGCTACATGGTGCGTGGGGAACTATCTGATATTTCCGCACTTCACGAGGGCGATGAGACAACGATATTGGCTCAGGTGTACTCAGCATCTACTAGACCCATGCGTGGGCGCAAAGGAAGCATGCTGGAAGTTGTTGTCACAGATGGAACTGACAAGTTATCGCTAACATTTTTTAATCAAGCCTGGCGTGAAAAAGATTTGAAGGTAGGGCGCCAAGGATTGTTTGCTGGAAAGGTTGGAGTTTTTAATAATAAGAAACAACTTGCTCATCCAGATTACGAAATGATTCCTGATGGCTCTGATGTGGATAGCGCAGTGGAAGGGTTTGCAGGTAAGTATCTCCCTGTTTATCCTGCATCGGCAAAATTGCCATCATGGAAGATTTCGCAATGTGCGCAATTAGCTATTGGATCATTGGAAGAGATTGAAGATTTTCTGCCCACTTCAATTCGGGAAAAACACAATTATCCTTCACTACATCAAGCACTAGTTCAGTTACATCAACCAGCAGATTTAGATCATGCCGAACTCTCTCGGGAGCGATTGACCTTTGATGAAGCCTTCTTGCTGCAATCATTATTGGTAATGCGCAGAATTGAATTAAAGAAGCTCAATTCAACTTCTAGAAAACGCATCAGTGGCGGTTTACTAGATGCATTTGATGCGACATTGCCTTTTGAACTTACAGCTGGTCAGGTCGCAGTGTGCAAAGAGATCGAATCAGATCTTGCGCAACCTCACCCAATGCACCGTTTATTACAGGGAGAAGTTGGATCAGGTAAAACAATTGTTGCTCTACGAGCCATGTTGGCTGTTGTGGATAGCGGGGGACAGGCGGCGCTGCTCGCACCGACTGAAGTCTTAGCTGCCCAGCATCTGCGAACAATCCAAAAGTTGTTAGGCGAACTTGGCTTAGGTGGAATGCTCGGTGGTTCTGAGAAAGCTACACAAATAACTTTGATTACAGGTTCGCAAAGTGCGGCAGCTCGTAAGGAAGCACTGGCGATGGCTGCTAGTGGAAGTGCTGGGATCGTTATTGGCACGCACGCGTTGTTGGGCGAAAAAGTCGAATTTAAGGATTTGGGATTAATAGTTGTCGATGAGCAACATCGATTTGGTGTCGAACAAAGAGACGCCTTGAAAGAAAAAGCAGTTCTGCCACCACATCTACTGGTTATGACTGCGACACCTATTCCACGAACGGTTGCTATGACCGTCTTTGGCGATTTAGATGTTTCAACATTGCGCGAACTACCGTTAGGTCGTCAACCCATCACAACCCATGTTGTGCCGGTAAAAGAGAAGCCGAGCTTTTTAGAGAGAGCATGGCAAAGGATCAATGAAGAGGTCGCTCAGGGTCATCAGGCATACATAGTTGCCCCTCGCATTAGCGCGGATTCTGATGCAAATGCTGACATCGATTTCTTATTCGGTGAAGAATCATCTGAGATCACCTCCGTTGAAGAGTTAGCCCCAACTTTGCATGCTGGGCCTCTCAAAGGGTTAAAAATTGCGATTCTGCACGGTCGCTTATCAGCCGATGAAAAAGATTCAACGATGCAAGCATTTACCAAAGACGAAATCGATGTTTTGGTTTCAACGACGGTTATCGAAGTAGGTGTAGATGTACCAAATGCAACAATCATGGTGATTATGGATGCCGATCGTTTTGGTGTTTCGCAACTACATCAGCTTCGTGGTCGAGTTGGGCGAGGAACATCGCCGGGGTTGTGTCTTTTGGTAACACAGTGTGAGGAAGAAACACCGGCTCGTGAAAGATTAAATGCAGTTGCGGGCACATTAGATGGCTTCGAATTATCTAGAATCGATCTAGAGCAACGTCGTGAAGGTGATGTTCTAGGAGCTAGTCAATCTGGAACACAATCTCATTTGCGACTTCTTCGTGTTCTGCGCGATGAAGCACTAATCGAGCAGGCGCGTGAAGATGCTGAATTGCTGATTGCAACGGACAATGACTTATCCGACTATCCTGCGCTTAAGGCAGAGTTAGCACAACTACAGCGCGATCAAGCCGTTGACTATTTGGATAAGGGTTAATCAAGTGAGAATAATTGCAGGGGTTGCAAAAGGTCGCATACTTGGTGCGGTTGCAGGAGCAACCAGGCCTACCTCTGATCGAGCACGTGAAGGATTATTTTCTTCACTAACATCTGAGTTTGGAACATTTGAAGGATTACGCGTTCTAGATCTCTTTGGTGGCTCCGGAGCAATAGGGTTGGAATCATTATCTCGGGGAGCAACATCTGTTCACATAGTTGAAAAAGATGATGAAGCACAAAAGACAATCGAAACCAACTTTGAGATAGTGAAAAAATCTAATCCAACAGGAAGCTTTCACTTGTATGGAATGAGCGCAGAACGATTCTTGAAAGATGCACCAAAGGATAAATATCACCTTGTTTACATCGATCCACCGTATGACTTTTCTAATCAAGCTGTTGAAGATGTATTGAGCGCATTACATGATTATGAATTTCTAAGCAGTGATGCATTTGTTGCAGTTGAGCGAACAGCGCGTGGCGCGCAATTTATATGGCCAGATGCATTTGTGCCCGCACGTGAGCGAAAATATGGGCAAGCGACCATTTATTACGCTAATTACCAGCCCTAAGAATGGATAACTGGGCTCAGTATTGCTAGCGTTTGGCTCATGAAGCGCGCGGTATGCCCAGGATCCTTTGATCCCATCACTTATGGGCACCTAGACATCATCGAGCGTGCAGCCCAGCAGTTTGATCACGTGGTTGTGGCTGTTCTGGAAAATCGCACTAAATCAAGTCTTTTCACAGTTGCTGAACGCATTGGAATGATTCAAGAAGTAACAACACGGTTTCCTAATGTTTCAGTTGATTCGTGGAGCGGACTATTAGTTGATTACTGCAAAAGTAATTCAATCCAGGCAATTGTTAAGGGCTTGAGAGCGGTTACCGACTTTGACTACGAATTACAGATGGCACAAGTCAATCTGCAGGGATCAGGTGTTGAAACAATGTTCATGGCAACCTCTCCAGCACATTCATTCCTGTCATCATCTCTTGTAAAAGAGCTCGCTCATTACAACGGTGATGTTTCAACCATGGTTCCACCATCAATCAATGAAGCACTTAAAGCACGAATAGCGGGGAAGTAAATTATGGATTCAGTAGAGAAGTTAACGTCGGCGATCACATTAGTTGAAGAAGCTCGTGGAGTTCCGCTATCTGCAAGTTGCGTTGTCCACCGCGCTGAGATGCTTGAAATTCTTGACGATGCTCGCGAAGCACTTCCAAAGGATTTTGAATCGGCACGAAAGATAATTGAAACACGTGATGCGATTATCGAAGAAGCCCGAGTGAGCGCAGAACAATTAATCACAATTGCTCGTGAAGATGTAGCACAAATGGTAGAGCAGACATCAATTGTTCAAATCGCTCGTGATGAAGCTCGTAAAATATTAGATGATGCTCGCGAAACTGCTGAACTAGAAAAGCAAGAGGTCGAGGAGTACATCGATGGTCGCCTTGCAACCCTTGAGGTAATCCTGAACAAGACGATGGATGCAGTTTCTCGTGGACGCGATCGTCTAGCCGGTGCAAATGACAAGGATGTCTTGTCGCAACTAGCTGACGAATAATCGCTGATGAGTAAAGCGCCAGATTCCTTCAAACTCAATACATACGAACTACCTCGCCGTGCAGGAGAGATGAAGGAGTATGAGTTAGATATTGTTGTTAAGGAAAAATTTGGTGTTGATTTAATTTCTGTCCCATCCGGTGAAGTAATCGAAGTTGATGCCCGCCTGGAATCTGTTACCGAAGGCGTGTTGCTCAGCGCTGATGTCTATGCCGTGGCGCAAGGAGAATGTATTCGTTGCCTTGATCCCGTTGAGATTGTTATTGAGCGCAAGATTCAAGAGCTCTATAACTACGAGCCAACAAATGAACGTGGGAAGAAAAAGAGAAAGAGTTCGACCGAGGATTTAACGAGCGAAGACCTAGATGTCGCAGATGAGTTCATGATGGAAGGGGACATCCTTGATCTAGAGACCCCCATTAGAGATGCGATTGTCCTGTCATTGCCGAGCAACCCTCTGTGCAGCCAGGATTGTTTGGGCCTATGCCCCGATTGCGGTGGCAAGTGGGCAGATTTGCCTGAGGATCACGCCCATGAAGTGATCGATGCCCGATGGGCCACTCTGGATGGCCTCAAACTAGGGGAGCTATCCGCCGACAACCCCGATTTCAAGATTTAGCCTTTTTAAGGGATACTTACCCTCTGCAGCCCAGTGGCTGCTCATGCGAAAGATGAGGTTCGAACAGTGCCAGTACCAAAGCGAAAAATGTCGCGTTCAAAGACGCGCTCACGTCGTAGCCAGTGGAAAACTACTGCAGCCTCTCTATCAACATGCGGACAATGCCAGCAGCCTAAGTTGCAGCACACAGCATGCCCAACGTGCGGTACTTACAACCGTCGCCAGGTATTAGAGGTCTGATCTGAGTTCAATGCTCAGTGAGCAGCTGGGAGTAACACTCGATCCAGCTTTGCTTGAGTTGGCCTTTACCCATCGTTCATATGCGTATGAATCTGGAAGTAAAGAAACTAATGAGCGCCTTGAATTTCTTGGTGATTCGGTTCTTGGATTAATAGTTACCGAAGAACTGTACAAACGCTATCCAGATTTTGATGAAAGCCGACTTTCTCCGTTGCGTTCTGGTGTTGTCAATATGCGCGCGCTCGCAGATATTGCACGCGGATTGCAGCTAGGTCAATACATTCGTCTTGGAAAAGGCGAAGAGGTAACTAACGGTCGTGACAAAAACTCTTTGCTCGCAGATGCTCTTGAAGCATTAATTGGCGCTATTTATATGCAATTTGGTTTCGCACAATGCACTGAAATAGTTCGAAAGCTAATTACCCCAACTATGGATTCTGCTGTCGCGCGCGGTGCAGGCCTTGATGGAAAAACGGCGCTTCAAGAATTGGCGGCATCACTGGGTAAGGGTGCACCTGAATACATTGTTAGCGAAGATGGCCCAGACCATGATAAAAATTTCACCGCTGTTGCAATGTTAAGTGGTGAAGTTATGAGCGAAGGAACTGGAAAGAGCAAACGTGAGGCTGAACAGGTTGCCGCACGCGCAGCCTATGAAGCGTTAAAAACCGCCGTTCCACAAGCCTAAATTCACTAAAAACACGCTCCCGAGACGATAGGTTTGCTGCGTGTATTTGAAGAGTATGACGCTCAAGGGCTTTAAGTCCTTTGCTTCTGCGACCACTCTTCGCCTGGAACCCGGAATCACATGTGTTGTTG
>JBILJK010000054.1:0-6203 GCA_044377285.1 Candidatus Planktophila sp. | reverse complement strand
AAGTGTTCTTCGCGGATTCGAGAGAGCAAGAACAGTTCGTAGTCCATCGATAATCCAAAAACCACAACTGCGATCAAGATAACAATTGAGGTATCAACAGTCCCTGTTAACGTAAATGATCCAATAAGCCATTGCATGTGCCCATCAATAAACACCCAGGTTAGCGCCCCCATTGTTGCGCCAAGGGAGAGAAAGTTCAGTAGCACAGCCTTGATCGGCAAAATAATTGATCCAGTAAAAACAAAAATCAATACAAGAACAGAAAGAATGACCCAGCCCAATGCCCATGGCAAAGTACGCGAAATACCATCTTGTGAATCTGTGTAATCCGCGGCAACACCGCCAACCAAAGTGCCAACAGGTGCATCAACATTTCGAACATTGTGAATGAGTGCTTGTGCATCTGGTGTGCGCGGCAACATTTCTTGATAGGCAACTACACGGACATCCCTACCGATAGTTTCTGGTGGCAGAACTGCAACAATTCCTGAAACCTTAGCTACCTCGGCTGCGTATGAAGTAATTTCTTCAACTTTGTCAGAACCATCTCTGATGATGATTTCAATTGGGTTTCCGGTTTGACCAGGAAAGCGCTCTGCCTGAAGGGCCGTTGCAATTGCTGCTTTGTTATCGGCAGGCAACATTCGTGAGTCGCCTTGTGAAAATTTAATGTTAGTAATTGGCGAAGCCATGACGCCGAGAATTACTAATGAAAGAACTACTGCTGCTACCGGACGCTTCATGACTAGTCGAGCTGTTTGTGCCCAACGACCATCTTCCTTTGGCGTAATTGCTGAACGGCGAACCACACCTTTATCAATTCTTGCTCCCATCACAGCAAGAATTGCTGGTAAGCCAACAATTGCCCCGACGACGGCGATTGCAACAACTGATACACCTGCATACCCAAATGATTTTAAGAAAGGTAGTGGGAAGAAAGTAAGTGACAATAAAGTCACAAGTACTGTCATACCAGAGTAAAAGACTGTCTTTCCGGCACTTCCCATTGTTGTAACAATTGAATCTTCCACACTCTTTCCGCGATGAAGTTCTTCACGGAATCTATTCACCATCAATAATGCGTAATCAATACCAAGCCCAAGACCCATACCTGTGGTTAGGTTGAGAGCGTAGATACTTACACTTGTGAAGAGTGTAAATAGATAAAGAATAAAGAATGCTCCCAAGATTGCTGCCACACCAACGATAAGCGGCATTGCCGAAGCGGCCAAAGCACCAAAGACAAGTGTCAATAAAATAAATGTAAGTGGGATTGAAATTAGCTCTGCAATCTTAAGATCTTCTGAAATCTTGTCTGTTATTGCATGCCCGACAACTGCAGCACCACCGGCATACAAAGTCAGTCCATCGTAAGCTCCGTCATAATTTTTCTGGAATAGTTCTCCAAGATCTTGCCCCTGTGCTGAAAAAGGATCACTGTCACCATAAACAATAATGTAGGCAGCTTTTCCATCACTTGATTTCAAAGTTGGTTCGCCGCCACTTGACCAATAAGAAAGTGTTTTTGACACACCTGCTTCTAGGGCAATTTTCTTCTCTAGCGCTAAACCTTTTTGAGTAATGATGGGATCAGTCACATCAATTGAGCCTGAATCAACGACAACAACAACTGCAGGATCAGACAACTTCAATTCATCGTTTAGGTACTGGTAGACCTTGTAAGAATCACTGTTGGGATCTGAGTACCCAGCTGAGTCAAGACGGCTAAATGCCAAGGAACCGAATCCACCTGCCACAAGTATGCCAACCACAAAAAGCACAACAGCGCCTTTACGGTGCTTAACCAAGTAGTGGCCCAATTTCTCAAACATGTTTGTCTCTTTCCTTTAACGTTGTAGAATCAATTCCATGAGCGATCTCTTCCCTAACGTAACTTCAGATGAGATCGATCCTGAAGCTGCCGCCGAACAAGCTCGACGTGAAGCAGAAATTAAGTCAGACAAACCACCACATCACGAGGATTAATCAGCACTAGGTGCTGGCGTAACCTTTGGGGCTTCTGTAACGGTGGTCTTTTTAGCTGAATCTGTTTTGTAAAAACCCGAACCTTTAAATACAACTCCTACGGCGGTGTAGACCTTACGGATCTCACCCTTACACACCGGGCATTGGGTCAGAGAGTCATCTGAGAAGGATTGAATCGCCTCAAACTCATGGTCACATGCGGTGCATGCATATTGATATGTAGGCATCACAGTCTCCAATCCGAATTAAGGCTAGGCAGTAAGTGTAAAGAAGTGAGACGATAGGCGCGAATTGAGGTGCTTCCCAAGCCCTTATGGAAGGAAAAAGTGAGCCGCACACGGATTGCAGCGATTTTGCTACTTATGTTTCTAGGGGCGACAAGTGCTTCTGCCAATACATTAGTAAGCACTGATCCAATTAGCGGCTCAACTCTTTCAGCTTCCCCTACAAATGTGACAGTCACTGGCCAGGTTGCGTTGTTAGCTGATGCACCTGATGCAAGTTCAATAACAGTGACAGATCCCAACGGCGTCCGCGTTGATGATGGCACTATCTATATCAGCGACATGAGTGCAACGGTAGGCGTTAGACCCTTAGTGGAATCTGGATTTTATACAGTTACATATTCATTGCTTTCTGAAGGGGATGTACCACTTGAAGGAAGTTATACATTTAAGTATCAAGCACCTAGTGTAATTTCAACGGCTAACCCAAGCCCCGAGCCAACACAATCACAGACACCTGCTAGCAGCAGTTGGGGAACAAATGTCTTTGTGATTGTTTTGCTTGTTATGGCTTTTCTAGTAACTGTAGGCCTTTCACTATATGCGCGTAAATTATTTACTAAACGATGAATTTTTTCAGTACTGCATTTAAATATTTAAATCTGCTTGGTGGCTTCGCAACCATCGGTGCACTTTTGGCTATGGCATTCTTGCTCCTTGATGTCGAGGGTAAAATTTCAACCTCAGGCGAAAAGCTTCGTAATTTTTTGAAAGTATCTGCCGCCGCATGGTTTATAGGTATTGCTGGTTCAATTATTTTTACCCTTGCACAGATATTGGACACACCTTTATCCGGGGCGCTTGATTTAACGACAATCAGGTCATTTATTACTCAAATAACTTTAGGTCAATATTTAGCTTTCGAAGCGGCAATTGCACTACTTGTTTTTGTTTGCACCTTCCAGGCAAAGAAAATTATGAGCCTTATAGTCTTATTGCTTATTTCCATAGTTGGATTAGTCGCCCCAGTCTTCCAAAGTCATGCCGCATCTGGCGGATCACACTCATTAGTTATTGGATCACTATTGATCCACGTGATCGCCTTATCTATGTGGGTGGGCGGAATCCTTGCAATAGCAATGCTTTCAGCATCTGATCGCGCAATCGCTGTTCCACGGTTTAGTCAGTTGGCGTTGTGGTCTGCCATAGCGGTTGTTATCAGTGGAACTGTAAATGCTTGGACTCGACTTAATTTTGAATCCGCCTGGAATTCGACATATGCCTTTCTAGTTATTGCAAAGACTGTTGCAACCATTGCCTTAGTAGGTCTTGGTTATCTGCATCGGAAAAATCTTGAAGGTAAGGAATCAATCAACTGGGTTGGATTTGCGAGATTACTTTCAGTTGAAGCAATCATCATGGTTGTTACCGTTGCAATGGGATCTTGGCTGTCAAATACAAGTTCACCTGACCGTCCAGGAGTTCAGGAATTTGATCCAGGCCTTTTGATAGTAGGTATTGCGACTCCACCAAATCCAACTTGGTCACGTATTTTCTTTAGTTACGAACCGGATGCGTTGATGATTGGAATATTAGTAATGATGGTGGCCCTGTATGTAAAGGGCGTAATTGTTCTGACAAAGCGGGGCGATAAGTGGCCAGTAGGTCGCACAATTTCATTTGCACTTGGAATATCAGTTATTGATTTCGCAACAAGTGGTGGGTTAGGCGTCTATGCGCAGTTCTCTTTTTCCTATCACATGCTGGCCCACATGCTCCTGGCAATGGTTGCACCAATCGGTTTAGTCCTTGGTGCACCAATGACTTTGGCTTTACGGACACTGCCGCAAGGTCGAACTCCAACCGAGCGTGGGGTTCGCGGTTCTTTATTAGCTGCCCTGCATTCAAAGGTGGGAACTTTTTATACCAACCCAGTCGTCGCACTTCTAATTTTTGATGGATCGTTATTTGCTTTGTACTTTACCGATTTGTTTGCCAGCATGATGCAAAGTCATATTGGCCACCTGGTTATGAACCTTCACTTTTTAGCAGCAGGATTTCTATTCTTCTTTGTCGTAATTGGGATTGATCCAAATCCACGCAAAATTCCTCATTTAGTTCAGATTGTTATTTTGTTTGCTGCCATGAGTATCCATGCATTCTTTTCAATTGCATTAATGTCTATGACAACTTTGATTGACAAGGGTTACTTTGCATCCCTTCAGACCCCATGGCTGACCGATTTCTTGGCCGACCAAAAGCTTGGCGCATCTATTGGCTGGGCTATGGGCGAGATCCCAATTTTGATGGCTTTAGTTGCAACCTTTATCAATTGGAGACGTGAAGATTCCCGCGAGGCGAAGCGGATCGATCGCAATACCGCACGCCAAGCTGCCATGGGGCAGCCAGATGATTTAGCAAACTATAATCAGTACCTACAAAAGCTGGCACAACGCGATAAGAATGAGTCCTAATGGAAAACCTATTTGATCTACCGTCAGAGTACAAAGAGCTTCGTGCAAGTGTTCGTGCATTGTCTGAAAAAGAGATTGCACCTCATGCCCAAGCTGTTGATGAAGATCATCGCTTTCCGCAGGAAGCAAAAAATGCACTTATTAAAAGCGGTTTATACGCTGCCCATGTACCAACTGAATTTGGTGGCGATGGCGCAGATGCGCTTGCCACTGTTTTAATTATCGAAGAAGTGGCCCGAGCATGTGGTTCATCATCATTGATCCCAGCGGTTAACAAGCTAGGTTCGATGCCGTTGATTTTGGGCGGCAATGATGAGCAAAAGAAGCGCTGGCTACCGCGTCTAGTTAAAGGTGAAGGTTTTTCATACTGCCTTTCTGAATCCGAAGCTGGATCTGATGCATCTGCGATGCGCACAAAGGTTGAACGATCAGGCGATGGGTGGGTTCTAAACGGCAGTAAAAAGTGGATCACAAATGCTGGCGAATCAGATTTATATTCTGTAGTCGCACAAAGCGATCCATCACTTGGAACAAAAGGAATAACAGCTTTTATTGTTGAAAAATCAGATCCTGGTGTTTCATTTGGTGCGCCTGAAAAGAAAATGGGAATGCGCGGATCACCGACTCGAGAAGTTTATTTTGACAACGTTCAACTAAGCGATGATCGCCGTATCAGCGAAGTAGGACAAGGTTTTGCATTAGCAATGAACACACTTGATCACACACGCATCACAATTGCCGCACAAGCAATAGGGCTTGCACAGGGTGCATTTGATGTTGCAACCAAGTATGCACACGAGCGGCATCAGTTTGGAAAGCCAATCTTTGATTTTCAGGCAATTCAATTTATGTTGGCTGATATGGCGATGAATATCGAAGCGGCACGTTTGCTTACCTATTCGGCTGCGATCAAAAGCGAAAATAACGAGAAAGATCTTCGCTTTTTTTCAGCAGCCAGTAAGTGTTTTGCAAGTGATATCGCTATGAAGGTAACTGAAGACGCAATTCAGGTTTTGGGTGGCTATGGATATGTCACTGATTACCCTGTGGAGCGAATGATGCGCGACACAAAGCTAACTCAGATTTATGAGGGCACCAATCAGATTCAGCGCATTGTTATGGCGCGCAACTTACCTAACGGTTAAAGCGCACAACTATCGAAGGTGAAGCAGCTGCATCCAAAGGGATGTCGTGTGCTTCATGTGGCAACTCTTCGCTGTTTAATTCACCTGCATATACCAGACCAATTCTCCATGCAGTTAAATGTGGCAGAGCTCGATCGTAATAACCCCCACCTTGTCCCAAACGATAGCCAGATTGATCAATGCGAAGTGCCGGAACTATTACTGCAGATATCTGCGAAAGATCTTTTAGTGCTTCACCTTGGGGTTCCATAAACTTCTTTTTGGCAATTAACTGATTGGGATCACCGTTCCACGTAACCCATTCCAAATGATTGCCATTGATACGAGGCAGGACGAGAGTTTTTCCATCTCTGAGAAATGCTTCATTAATTTCA
>JBILJK010000053.1:0-6466 GCA_044377285.1 Candidatus Planktophila sp. | reverse complement strand
CAGTTGTTTCAACACCAGATCTCATGGGTAAGGTCGGTCGCCTCGGTAAGGTTCTAGGACCTCGTGGTTTGATGCCAAACCCAAAGACAGGAACAGTTACAACAGATGTTGCTAAGGCTGTTGAAGACATCAAGGGTGGAAAGATTGAATTCCGCGTTGATAAGAACTCAAACCTTCACTTCTTAATCGGTAAGGCTTCATTTACTGCAGATCAACTTGCAGATAACTATGCAGCTGCGATGGAAGAAGTACTTCGTGCAAAGCCAAACTCTTCAAAGGGTCGCTACGTACAAAAGGCTGTTGTTTCAACAACTATGGGACCTGGAATCGCTATCGATCCAAACCTAGTTCGCGAACCATCAGCTAACTAATTATTCGTAAGAGCGCCCCGGCTCAGCTTTGAAATCGCCTTAATTTAGGATTTCGACGCTGACCGGGGCTTCTTACTGATTTGACCGAAACCCCAGTTCAGCTCTAGCCTTACGCCATAACCAAAGACCGCAGGTCTAGATCAACCGCAAGGTAGATCTAAATAAATGAGGAAATCTCAGCCCGCGTAGGTGATCATGGTAAATCCGTGGCGCTTACGCGTTACGGATTTTTTTATTCCCTACGGTCACCAATGAAACAGGAAAGGTGAACCGAATGGCTCGCCCAGATAAGACAACAGCAGTTGCTGAACTTGCGGAGGATTTCCGTACAGCTAATGCAACAGTGCTAACTGAATATCGTGGTCTTTCTGTTACATCAATGAAGGAACTTCGCCGTGCACTTGGTACAACAACCAAGTACGCAGTAGTGAAGAACACTCTTACAAAGATTGCAGCAAAGGATGCTGGAGTAGAGATCGCAGATGATCTTCTAACCGGTCCATCAGCTGTTGCATTCATTAACGGTGATCCAATTGATGCAGCAAAGAGCCTCCGTGATTTTGCAAAAGAGAATCCATTCCTTGTTATCAAGGGTGGTTTCTATGAAGGCAAGGCTGTAACACCTGCAGAGATCATGCAGCTCGCTAACCTCGAGTCTCGTGAAGTTCTGTTGGCAAAGCTTGCTGGTGCAATGAAGGGATCGCTTGCTAAGGCAGCGCGAATCTTTGATGCACTTCGCATCAAGCTTGAATCAGAACAAGAAGCTCCTGCAACACCTGTTGCAGTGGTAGAAGCAGCAGTTGTAGCTGAAGTGTCCGAGCCAGTAGCAGACAATGCTGTGGCAGAGGTTCCAGCTGAAGTTGCTGCTACAGAAGTGGTTGCAGTAACCGAAGAATTAACTCCAGAAACAGAAGAGAAGGAATAACGAATATGGCAAAGCTCAGCACAGAAGATCTATTGGGTCAGTTCAAGGAAATGACATTGGTCGAGCTCTCAGAGTTCGTTAAGTCATTCGAAACTGAATTCGATGTAACAGCAGCAGCTCCAGTAGCAGCTGCAGCAGCAGGCGGCGCAGCAGCAGCAGGCGGCGCAGATGCAGCACAAGATGAGTTCACAGTTATCTTGGAAAACGCAGGATCACAGAAGATTGCAGTGATCAAGGAAGTTCGCGGACTAAATTCAAGCCTTGGCTTGAAGGAAGCGAAGGACCTAGTAGATGCATGTCCAGCAACCCTTCTAGAGAAGGCAAGCAAGGAAACAGCAGACAAGGCAAAGGCAGCTCTAGAGGCAGCTGGCGCGACTGTAACAATCAAGTAATTTTATTTACTTACAAAAACCCCGTTTGGCTTCGGCCGAGCGGGGTTTTTGCTGTCAAAAAGTTTTTGAGTGCTGGCCATATTGATTCAGATTCAAAAATATATGAAACGAGCGTATTGTGAAAACTGCAAGCAGACAACAAGTGTTTGTAAGGAAAGAAGTCATCATGACTCGTACATATGTAATTACAGGTGCAGCGTCAGGCATCGGTGCGGCAACATCCACAATACTAAAGAATGCAGGACACACAGTTATTGGTGTTGATCTAGAAAACTCAGATGTTAATGCTGACTTAAGTACCGCCCTTGGTCGCCATGACGGTGCTGCTGCGGTAGTTGATGCATCACACGGAAAAATCGATGCGGTAATTGCATGTGCAGGTCTGGCACATCCAATTGCAAAAACAGTTTCAGTCAATTACTTTGGAGTCACAGAATTTTTATTTGCCCTACTTCCAACTCTAAGCAGATCGAACTCTCCTCGAGTAGCAATTACAAGCTCTATGGCATCGCTTATGCCAAACAGTCCTGAATTAGTTGCAGCGTTATGCGCAGATGATGAAGCAAAAGCTGTAGAAATTGCACAAGGTTTAGTCGATGTGGGTGGCGGCGCAGAACAGTTGATTTATGGATCAACAAAACGAGCAATAAGTCGATGGGTACGTCGCGAAAGTATTAGGCCGCGATGGGCAGGTGCCGGGATCCCACTTAATGCAGTTGGTCCAGGAATCGTGAAAACTCCAATGGTTGCTGAAATGATCGCCACCAAAGAGGCCCGGGATGCAATTTCAGCGATGGTGCCAATGCCTCTGCACGGATACATGGAGCCAGAGGCCGTGGCCTCATTGCTCATCTGGCTGACTAGTCCAGAAAATACCCACACAACAGGCCAGACTATTTATATCGATGGTGGCTCAGATGTGGCATTACGCGGGGAAAATATCTGGGATTTAGCTCCATAAATCAACGCTGACTAATCCACATTGGTTGGCAATTGCCTGACAAAGCCCCCGCTTAGGAGTATAAGCATCGGGTTGGACAGGGTGGGGGTGAGGTCGGTACTCTTCACCTTCGCACAAATTTCTATGGTCAGGGCATATAGCGGCTGAGACCTAATTGTTGTGCGTTCCCGAATATTGTCTGAAAGGACATCTCTTGGCCGCGTCTAAAAAAATCTCAGTAGCTCCCCGTCGAGTCTCATTCGCCAAGATCCGCGAACCCCTAGAAGTTCCTAATCTATTAGCGCTGCAAACTGAAAGCGTTGACTGGCTATTAGGTAACGATGCATGGCGTTCACGTATCGCAGCAACCGATTCAATGAATCGTGGAGAAATCCCAACAACTTCAGGTCTTGAAGAAATCTTTGAAGAGATTTCTCCGATCGAAGATTTCCAGGGAACGATGTCTCTATCTTTCCGCGATCACCGTTTCGAGCCACCTAAGTACTCAATTGCTGAGTGCAAAGAACGCGATATGACATATGCACAACCATTGTTCGTAACAGCAGAGTTCACAAACAACATCACTGGTGAAATTAAGTCACAGACAGTATTTATGGGTGACTTCCCAGTTATGACAGCTCGCGGAACATTCGTTATTAACGGAACCGAGCGCGTTGTTGTTTCTCAGCTTGTTCGTTCACCTGGTGTGTACTTCGAGCGCACAATTGAAAAAGCATCTGACAAAGATGTTTTCACTTCAAAAATTATTCCTTCACGTGGCGCATGGGTTGAGTTTGAAGTTGATAAGAAAGATCTTGTTGGTGTCCGCATCGACCGTAAGCGTAAGCAGTCTGTAACAGTGTTCCTAAAGGCACTTGGTTGGACTGAAGAACAAATTCTTGAAGAGTTTGGCGAGTTTGAATCAATGCGCGCAACTCTTGAAAAAGATACAGTCAAGACACAAGATGAAGCGTTGCTAGATATCTACCGCAAGCTTCGTCCAGGTGAGCCTCCAACTAAGGAAGCTGCACAGAACTTGCTCGAAAACCTTTACTTCAATCCAAAGCGTTACGACTTGGCCAAGGTCGGTCGCTTTAAGGTTAATAAGAAGCTAGGTCTAGACCTTGATCTTTCATCATCAATTCTTACTATCTCTGACATTGTTGCGACTTTGCGCTACTTAGTAGCACTTCACCGCGGCGATCTATTGATGGAGTACGGTCGCGAAGTTCGCGTAGAAAAGGACGATATCGATCACTTCGGTAATCGTCGTCTTCGTACTGTTGGTGAATTGATTCAGAATCAGGTTCGCATCGGTCTGTCACGTATGGAGCGCGTAGTTCGCGAACGTATGACGACACAAGATGTGGAAGCAATTACTCCACAGACACTGATCAACATCCGTCCAGTAGTTGCGTCAATCAAGGAGTTCTTCGGAACATCTCAGTTGTCACAGTTCATGGATCAGACAAATCCTTTGTCAGGACTTACGCACAAGCGTCGTCTTTCAGCGCTTGGGCCTGGTGGTCTTTCACGTGACCGCGCAGGTTTCGAAGTTCGTGACGTTCACCCATCTCACTACGGACGTATGTGTCCAATTGAAACTCCTGAAGGACCAAACATTGGTCTTATCGGATCACTTGCAACATATGGTCGCGTAACCGCATTTGGATTTATCGAGACTCCTTACCGCAAGGTTTCAAAGGGTCGCGTTACAGATCAGGTTGATTACCTGACTGCTGATGAAGAAGATGAACACATCATCGCGCAGGCAAATGCACCACTAACAGATGACAGCCACTTTGCAGAAGCACGCGTACTTGTACGTCGTCGTGGTGGCGAAGTTGAATACATCCCAGCTGATGAAGTTGATTACATGGATGTTTCTCCACGTCAGATGGTTTCTGTTGCAACAGCAATGATTCCGTTCCTTGAGCACGATGATGCAAACCGTGCGTTGATGGGTTCTAACATGATGCGTCAGTCAGTTCCTTTGATGCGTGCAGAAGCACCAGTCATCGGTACAGGTATGGAGTTCCGTGCCGCAGTTGATGCAGGCGATGTTGTAACTGCAACTAAGGCTGGCGTTGTTACTGAAGTTTCTGCTGATGAAGTTAAGGTCATGGCAGATGACTCGACTTACCAAACGTATTCATTACACAAGTTCACACGTTCTAACCAAGGAACTTCATACAACCAAAAGGTTGTTGTTTCCGAAGGCCAGCGCGTTGAATTTGGCTCAGTTATCGCTGACGGTCCTTGTACCGATCAGGGTGAAATGGCGCTCGGAAAGAACCTCCTCGTGGCATTTATGTCATGGGAAGGTCACAACTACGAAGATGCGATCATCCTTTCTCAGCGCCTAGTTCAGGATGATGTTCTTACATCAATCCACATCGAAGAGTATGAAGTTGATGCTCGCGATACCAAGCTTGGTGCAGAAGAAATCACTCGCGATATCCCTAACGTTTCTGAAGAAGTTCTTTCAGATCTAGATGAGCGAGGAATCATCCGCGTAGGTGCAGATGTAGTTCCTGGCGATATCTTGGTTGGAAAGGTAACTCCTAAGGGAGAAACCGAACTAACACCTGAAGAGCGTTTGCTTCGTGCAATCTTTGGTGAGAAGGCTCGCGAAGTTCGCGATACATCTCTCAAGGTTCCACACGGTGAATCTGGAAAGGTTATCGGCGTAAAGATCTTTGAATCTGAAGAAGGTTTCGAACTTGCAGCTGGTGTTAACCAGTTGGTTCGCGTTTATGTTGCACAGAAGCGCAAGATTCAAGATGGTGACAAGCTTGCTGGTCGCCACGGTAACAAGGGTGTTATTTCTAAGATCCTTCCAGTAGAAGACATGCCATTCCTTGAAGATGGAACTCCAGTAGATGTTGTACTTAACCCACTTGGTGTGCCTGGTCGTATGAACGTTGGCCAGGTTCTTGAAATGCACTTGGGTTGGGTTGCTAAAACTGGTTGGGATCTTTCAGGTGTTGATGAAGCATGGCAGAAGCACATGCGTGCAATTGGTGCAGAAAAGGGCGAGCCAGGAACAAAGTTCGCAACACCTGTATTCGATGGCGCGCTAGAAGATGAAATCTCTGGTCTTCTTTCTGCAACTCTTCCAAACCGCGATGGACTACAACTTATTGGCAAGAGCGGAAAGGCTAAGTTGTTTGATGGCCGTTCCGGTGAGCCATACCCAACTCCAATTTCAGTTGGATACATGTACATCTTGAAGCTCCACCACTTGGTTGATGACAAGATTCACGCACGTTCAACTGGTCCATACTCAATGATCACGCAGCAACCACTCGGTGGTAAGGCTCAATTCGGTGGTCAGCGATTTGGTGAAATGGAAGTGTGGGCACTTGAAGCTTACGGTGCTGCTTACACACTCCAAGAGCTACTAACTATTAAGTCAGACGATGTTCTCGGCCGCGTAAAGGTGTACGAAGCAATCGTTAAGGGTGAAAACATTCCTGAGCCAGGTATCCCTGAATCATTCAAGGTACTTATCAAGGAAATGCAATCACTATGTCTCAATGTAGAAGTGCTTTCTTCAGAAGGTGTCGCAATTGAAATGCGCGATACAGATGAAGAAGTATTCCGTGCCGCCGAAGAGCTAGGTATCAACTTGTCACGAGTTGAGCCAAGCAGCGTAGAAGAAGTGTGAGAGGGAAAATAACATGTTAGATGTCAACTTCTTTGATGAACTACGTATCGGTCTCGCATCTGCAGAGAACATTCGCGAGTGGTCTTTTGGTGAGGTTAAGAAGCCAGAGACAATCAACTACCGCACACTAAAGCCTGAAAAGGATGGACTCTTTGACGAGAAGATCTT